>JADGPH010000170.1 GCA_017882555.1 Thermoleophilia bacterium | reverse complement strand
TTCGCCAGGCGGATCGCCGAGGTGCTGACCAGCGCGGGCGTCAGTCCGGACGGACTCGTACTCGAGATTACGCACCCTCCCGACAACGAAGGCGGGCAGACCGCCGAGAACCTCCAGTTGCTGCGCAACATGGGCGTGACGCTCGCTGTCGACGAAGCGTCGATGGGGCCTGAGGCCATCGCGCAACTGCACGCCCTGCGGGTGGGAGAACTGCGCATCGCTCCGGAGATCTGCCACGGCGCACCCGAACACGAAGACGACCGCGCGACTCTGTCCGCGATCGTCAGCCTGGCACGCGCACTCGGACTCGTGACAGTGGCAACGGGCATCCAGAGCGCGGAGCAGTTCGATGCCGCCCGCAACCTCGGCGTCGACCGCGCGCAGGGCGCCCTGCTCGGCTCACCGGTCCCGCTGGCCGAACTCTTGACCTGGATGAAGCCCCGCTAGTTCGCGGGTGCCCCATCCCCAGTCGGTCCGGCGTCCAGGGTCTGTGATTCGCCGCTGAGCGCGTCGGCAAGCAATCCGGACACCCGTTGGGCGATCTCCAGCGCCTCGTCGGCCAGATCGCGCATTTGTTCGGGACTGTGGTCTGCGGACTCCAACAGCCGCGCAATCTGCTCAAGTCGCACCACCGCCGCCTGGATCTCGGGGGGTCCCGCCGGACCGGTCACGCGCTGACTTCCGGCGCGCGGACCTCTCGGGCGATCCGACCGAGAATCCCGTTGATAAACGGCGGGGCTTCGGTACCGCAGTAGATCTTCGCGAGCTCAACTGCCTCGTTGATCGATACCGCCGCAGGAATCTCCGGCCAATCCAAGAGTTCGTGGACCGCAACGCGCAGGATGTTGCGCTCCAGCGGCGCAAGTCGATCCGCGGTCCACCCTTCGGCCGCGGCGCTGATCATCGCATCCAGTGAGGCCGGATCGACCGACACACCATCCACGAGCGCCCTCGTGAAATCGTCGATCGGCCGCCCTCGATCGCGTTCGAGATTGTCAATCAACTCCTCGAGCGCCAGGTCGGTGAGGTCATGCTGATACAGCAGCACGACGGCTTGGGTGCGCCCCGCGCGACGCCCCTCGTGGCCGGGTGTCCGGCCGGCCCCAGTCACACCGCTCCAGTGTCGAGCGAGGGGAGTTCGCCTCCGCGCTCGACGAGGTAGGCCGTGGTGTATCGACCCTCGATAAACGATGACTCGCGAACGATGTCGCGGAACAGCGGCAACGTCGTCGGGACACCCTGCACATCAGCCTCGGCCAACGCCCCGCGCAGGCGCGCGACCGCGCGCGCGCGATCGAGCCCCCAAACGCACAGCTTGGCAAGCAACGAGTCGTAGTTCGGCGGAATACTCACCCCGGGCGCACAGAAGGTATCCAGGCGCACGCCAGGTCCACCGGGCATCCGAAACTCGCGCAACCGACCGGCGCTCGGTCGAAACTCCAACGATGGGTCCTCGGCATTGATGCGCACCTCGATCGCGTGCCCGTTTGGAGCCACCACACCGGTCCGGGACAGCACCTGACCCTGTGCGACACGGAGTTGCTCGGCGACCAGATCCAACCCGGAGACGAGTTCGGTGACCGGATGCTCGACCTGCAACCGCGCGTTGAGCTCCAAGAAGAAAAAGTCACCGCGCGCGTCGACGAGAAACTCGAAGGTTCCCGCGCTCTTGTAGCCCCATGCCCGCGCCGCGCGCGCACACGCCCCATGCATCGCCGTGCGCGTCGCATCGGGCAAGTGCTGCGCCGGTGCCTCTTCAAGCAGCTTCTGGTGGCGCCGCTGGATCGAACACTCGCGATCGCCGGCCACGAGCACACCGCCCAAACCGTCCGCAAGGACCTGGACCTCGACGTGGCGCGCGCCCTCGAGGAGTCGTTCGACGTACAGGCCACCGTCCCCGAACGCGGCGATGGCCTCACGCTGCGCGATGTCGAATGCTGCTGGGAGTTCAGCACTCGACTCGACGCGGCGCATCCCGCGTCCGCCGCCACCCGCAGCAGCTTTGAGCAGGACGGGGAAACCCGCTTTCTCCGCTGCGGCAATCGCCTCCGCGAGGCCCGAGACGGCGCCATCGGAGCCTTCCAGGACCGGGAGACCCGCCTCACGAGCCGCCTGTTTGGCTTGGACTTTGTCGCCCATCCGCTCCATCACCTCAGGAGACGGACCCACGAACACGAGCCCGGAGTCCGCGCACGCCCGGGCAAATGATGCGTTCTCTGCGAGGAAGCCGTACCCGGGATGCACGTGGGTGCAACCGGTGATCTCACCCGCTGCGATCACATTGGCCATGCGCAGGTAGCTCTGGTTGGCCGGCGGCGGACCGATGCACACCGCCTCGTCGGCAAGCTGGACGGCGAGCGACGCGGCATCGGCGGTCGAGTACACGGCGACCGTCGGGATCTCAAATTCGCGCGCAGTCCGAATGACCCGCACCGCGATTTCTCCACGATTTGCGACCAGTAGCTTCATCGAAAACCGTTACGCAGGGTCGATCAGGACGAGCAGGTCGCCGTACTCGACGCCGTGAGCGTTCTCCACGCAAACCCGACGCACCACGCCGGCGACGTCGGCGGTGATCTCGTTGAAGAGCTTCATGGCCTCGATCAGGCAGAGCGTTTGCCCGACCTCAACACGCTGGCCCTCGCTGACAAAGGGATCCGCGTCCGGCGATGGGGCCCGATAGAAGGTCCCAACCATCGGACTGGAGATGCGGTGCAGGCCGTCGTCGGCTGCCGCTTCACCGGCGCTGGCTGCCGCGGATCCGACCGACGTGGCCGCAGGCGCGGCGCGGCGCACGGTCACCCGCGCACCGCCGAGCTCAACACTGACCTCGGCTTCCAAGGACCCCTCGACCGCTTGGATCAGGGTCTCGAGCAGCGCGCGATCGATCGCCGCACCCTCTTCGTCGGCGACCTCCGTGCGCAGGGACTGCCGCCGTGCGATCAGGCGCTGCACCGCCTCGGGAAACTGGGCCAAAAGGACCAGATCCTCCTCGGAGACGCCCCGGGGCGCATCGTGGGCAACCCCGGCCAAATGAATCGTTTGCGCCTCGACCGGCGTGGCAGTGCGGGCAAGGGCGAGCACCTGTTCGCTGACAGGTCCGCGCACCGGACCGAGCTGGCCGAGTGCGGTGGCGGCCAAGATGGACTCGATGTCCTGCCACCGCTCACCATCGATGACGTGATCTGCGGCCTGCGCCACGATCGCGTCACCGAGCGGGTAGGCCAATGTCGCGGCACCGATTTCGGTCGTCACCAAGCGCACCTCGTCGGCCACATCAACAAGGCTGCGCGACATCCCGAGGCGGCCGAGCCGGCTCACCAAGGCCGCTTCAAGGTCCGGGGGCAGCGCAACCGCAGGACCGAACAGGTCGGCTGCCGCGAGGCTCAAGCGGTCAGGAGTCAACATCGGTCCGATGATGCGCGTCGCGGCGTGCAGCGCATCGCGATCAACGCTCAGCGCCTTCGACGTCCCGGCCAGCGCGACCCGAAGGGTCTCGGCGCTCGGCCGCGCAGCCGTCATGGCCAATGGTCCGGCAGCGCAATAGACCGCCAGCGCACCCGCATCAATGGCCGCCTGGGCCAGGATCGGCGCCAAACCCCCCGGGGCCTGCACGATCACCTCGACCGGCAGCTGCGACGCCCGAACGGCTGTCCCCACCAGGCTCGCCAGCTGGGCGGGCGACAGGTGGCCACCGCCATCCGACACACACAGCGCCGATGCGCCGGGTAGCGCGGCCAGGGCGCGCGCCTCGCGCTCCCAACGGGGATCGCTGACGTCCGGTGCCGGACCGGCGACCAGCGTCGGCACAAAGCCCATGCGCGCGTCACGCGACGCGTTCGCGATCACCTCCAGCGCGCTCGCCGCATTCAAGGGGTCAAGCGCACGCAGCCGACCGACGCCAGCCTCGGCGGCCGACAGGACGAATTGTCGCACGACATCGGCCCCTACGGGGCGGTCGTGCCAGAGCATCGTACCGTGGACGACGATCCCCACCGGGGTGCGACCCGCGTGACGTACGACCGCTCGCACACGATCCCACGGGGACTCTGTACGCAATTCCAGGGCCGCGCGCGCGCAGCGTGGGTCCATCACCTCGATCGCCTGCGCACCCACCTGGGCAAGCGCCCCGGCGGCCGCCGCGAGATCATTGGCATCGATTGACGACCCCCACGGGTAGGTCGCCAGATCCCGCAGGGTCGTGTCGATATATGCGACCCGGGTCACGCGCGCGCCGTGTATTCGCGGGAGCGGGTGTCGATACGAATGCGATCGCCTTCGTTGACGAACAACGGAACGTTGACCGTCGCCCCCGTCTCAACCACCGCGGGTTTCATCACATTGGACACCGTGTCTCCCTTTGCACCGGGATCGCATCGGGTGACCGTCAGTTCGACAAATATCGGCAACTCCACTCGGAATGGGGCATCGCGAACGAACAACACTTGAACCTCGGCACTCGGTGCCAACAGATCCGCATTCTCGACGCCACCCGACTCGACGCTGATCTGCTCGTAGGTGTCGGTGTTCATGAGCACAAGCTGGTTGCCATCCTCGTAGAGGTACTGCATCTCGATCGTGTTTGTCGTCACCCGCTCGACCTTCTCGCCTGCCCGGAACGTCCGCTCGGTCGTGTTCCCTTTGGCCAGATTCTTGAGCTTTGTGCGCACAAACGCACCGCCCTTGCCCGGTTTGACGTGCTGGAACTGCACAATGCTCCAGAGCTCGCCGTCAATGTCGAGCACGTATCCGTTTTTGAGGTCGTTGGTGGTGATGGCCATTGGTCTCCCTGCGCCTCGCTCAGCCGGTGATCGAACTTACGGATGGTTTGGGGGAATGCGAGAGCACGCGCGCCCCGTCTTCGGTGACTACCACGAGGTCCTCGATCCTGACCCCGCCAACCCCTTCGAGATAGATGCCCGGCTCAATGGTGACAACCATGCCCGGACGCAACGTCTCTGTGCCCTCACGCGACACTCTCGGCGCCTCGTGGATCTCCAGCCCAACTCCGTGTCCCAGCCCGTGTCCGAATGCTTCGCCAAGGCCCGCCGCGGTAATCACATCCCGCGCGACGGCATCCAGCGCCGCGCAGGTGATGCCCGGACGAACCGCGGCGAGTGCGGCAGCCTGTGCCTGTGCAACCACAGCGTACGCGCGCGTCAAGGCATCGGGGAGCGGTCCCGTCGGCACGGTCCGCGTCATATCCGAGCAGTACCCATCGGCGATCGCGCCCAGATCGATGACGACCAGTTCCCCGTCGGCGATCACGCGCTCCCCGGGGACCGCGTGCGGCTTGGCTCCATTCGGGCCCGCCGCCACGATGATCTCGAAGCTTGAGCCCTCTGCACCGAGCTGGAAAAGCTCGGTGCAGAGGCCAAATGCGACATCGCGCTCAGGTCGCCCCACGATCCCCGCTGCGAGGACACTCGCCAGCGCAGCGTCGACCATTCCTGCCGCACGCGCGATGGACGCGATCTCGTCGTCGTCCTTGATCAGCCGGAGCGCCTCAACGCGACCAACATCGGAGATCACCTGGATTGCGGGGTCGCGTGCGGTAAGGCTCGCGGCGATCTGCGCCCCACGCAGCATCGATGTGTGGGCGGCCTCGAGTCCCACCCGGCCGCCGGGGGCCAGCGCGACGACGGCCCCAGCGAGCACTGCGGTGAGGTCCCCTGGACCGATCACGACCTCGACATCATCGCCCACCTGGTGCCGAGCGCTCACCGCGTAGCGCGAGTCGGTCAGCAGTCGTTCGCCGTTGCGCCCGATAACGCCGATGCCGTTCGATCCGATGTAGCCAGTCAAGTAGCGGACATTCGGCGGGTGGGTGATGATCAGCGCATCGAGTTCGGCCGTGTCAAGCGCGGCCACCAGGCGGGCCCGGCGCTCGGCGTAGCTGCTCACGCCACTTCCTTGGCAAGCGCATCAAGGGCGTCGCGATACCCCTCGGGGCCGTGGCCCCAGATTGCGGCGAGCGCCAGGTCGCGCACGACCGAGATCCGTCGATGCGGCTCGCGCGCCCCGCGCTCCTCAACATCGGAGATGTGCACCTCGACAAACGGGGCGCCGAGCGCCTCGAGCGCATCGCGAATCGACCACTGGTAGTGCGTCCACGCACCCGGGTTGACGATGACCCCATCGACGATCCCCGAGAGCCCGTGCACGTGCTCCAGGAAGGCCCCCTCATGGTCGGACTGAAAACACCCGACGCGCATGCCCCGCTCGGCTCCCCACACACGCACCTGCTGCTCCAGATCAAACAGGGAGAACAACCCGTAATGCTGCGACGGCCGGCGACCAAGCATGCCGAGGTTGGGACCGTGCAGTAGGGCAATCCGTGGAACATTCTGATCACTCATCGCAACTCCTCAATCGCCGCGACCACCGCCTCGCGCGGAGGGTCTTGCCGGAGTAGCACTGCCCCCGGCTCCTGAATGAGCACCATATTGAACGACGTGGCGCTCGCCTTCTTGTCGCGACCCATGGCCGCGAGGATCTCGTCGGTCGACACGTCGGCCGCAAGTCGGGTTGGCAAGCCGTGGCGCTCCAGGACCACGGCGGTTCGCGCCCGCCACTCGATCGCCGCACCGTGGAGCTCGTGCGCAACCCGCAACGCGGCCAACAGCCCGAGGCTGATGGCCTCGCCATGGTGATAGCGCCCATATCCGGCGGCCGCCTCGATGCCATGTCCGACCGTGTGCCCGAGATTCAGGCTCGCGCGCAACCCTTGCTCGCGTTCGTCCTGGCTCACGACATCGAGCTTGTGGGCCACGCAGTCGCGAATCAGGTTGACAAGCGCTTCGGGATCTCCGGGAAGCGGAGCCGGCCACGCCTCAACGCGTGCGAACAGTTCGAATGAGTCCAGCAGCCCGTACTTGACGACTTCGGCGAATCCGCACGACAGTTCACGGGCCGGCAGGCTGCCCAACACATCAGTGTCCATGACCACAAACGCCGGTTGCCAGATGGCGCCGACATAGTTTTTCGCCTCGGGAAGATCGACCCCGGTCTTCCCGCCGATGGCCGAGTCGACCATGGCGAGCAACGTCGTCGGGACGTGCACCAGCGCGATACCCCGCTGATACGACGCAGCGACGAATCCCGCCAAATCGCCAATCACGCCACCGCCGACGGCCACGACCGCGTCGGTACGTCGAATCCCATGCCGCGCAGCAACGCGACAGATGGACTCAACCTGGGCAAGCGACTTCGACGGCTCGCCCGGGGGCACGGCCACCGGGACAACCCGCACACCCGCGGCGCGCAGATGGTCCTCCACGACCTGCGCGTGGGCCGCGACGGCCCCGTCGAAGACCACCAGGGCCGCATCGCCCACGGCCCGCTCGGTCCAAAGATCGCCAATGCGGGAGATCTCGCCCGGGCCGATGCAGACGGGAAACCGAGCGTGCCCGATGTCGCCCCACACCAGATGTCGGGGGATCGGCGCGTGGCCCGTGTTCATCGTCCCGCCCCTGCCGCGTCCCCGAGCAGGCCGTCGACCCACGCCTGCACCTCACCGACGACGGTGTCAAGGGGCTGGGTTGCGTCGACCGTGAAGTTCGCGCTCTCGGCGTAGAGCGGCTCGCGACGCGCATAGCGGCGAAGAAATCGCTCACGATCGGTCGCAAGTGGCCGCGATGAGTCCATCACGCGGTCCCATAGCTGCTCGGGTGTGGCGCACAGCCAGACCACCTGGGCCGCGCGGTGCAGCAGGGCGCGGGTACGGGCGCTCTCGAGGGCGCCACCACCGATCGCCAGCACGCCGGCGGGCTCACGTTCGACGATCTCACGGATCGTGCGTTCTTCGGTACGGCGAAACCACACCTCACCCTTGGTGGCGAAGATCCGTGGAATCGCCAGGTTGGCATCACGTTCGATTTCGTCGTCGGAGTCGAGAAACTCTCGTGACAGATGTGCAGCGACGGCCCCGCCGACGGTGCTTTTCCCGGCTCCCATGTAGCCGGTGAGGACAACCCAGGCCACGCGGCGCGCGCCTACTCGCGGACCGTGGACAGGTAGCGCGCCACACTGTCGTCGAGCTGACCGATGGCGTCGCCTCCGAACTTCTCCAACAACGCGCGAGCAAGCACGAGCGCCAACATGGCCTCGCCGACAACGGCGGCCGCGGGAACCGCACAGATGTCGGAGCGCTCCTTAAAGGCCGCACGCGCCTCCTTGGTCGCGACATCCACCGAGGCGAGCGGCCGGGAGAGCGTCGAGATCGGCTTCATTACGGCCCGCACAAGGACCGGTGCACCGTGGGTCATCCCCCCCTCGAGGCCGCCGGACCGGTTGGTGTGCCGGTGATATCCCTGTTCGGGATCCCAGAAGATCTCGTCGTGCGCTTGCGACCCCGGCAGCTCCCCCAACTCGATTCCTGCGCCGATCTCCACAGCCTTGATCGCCTGGATGCCCAAGAACGCCTGCCCGATCCTCCCGTCCAGACGTGCGTCGCCGGAGACGTGCGATCCGAGTCCGGGAATCACCCCGAACGCGACCACCTCAAAGACCCCTCCCAAGGTGTCGTGATCTTGACCGGCACGCTTGACCGCGTCGCGCATCGCCGCGGACGCGGCGGCGTCAAGACAAC
>JADGPH010000006.1 GCA_017882555.1 Thermoleophilia bacterium | reverse complement strand
GCGCGTGCGGGCACCGCTCGCGGACCCATACCTGTTGCCGATCGTCGCCGTGCTCACGGCGCTGGGCATGGTCACCCTGTATCGGATCAACCCCGTGCTGGCACGCGAGCAGGTGCTCTGGCTGGCAATCGCAACCGCCGTGTTTGTCGGCGTGCTGATCTTCATCCCCGATCACCACGTGCTCGAGCAGTATCGCTATCTGTTCGGGGTCGCCGCGGTCGGGCTGCTGGTCGCAACCGTGATCTTCGGCACCGACATCTCCGGCGCGAAACTGTGGATTCGGCTGCCGGGCGGCCAAACGCTCCAACCCAGCGAGCTCACCAAGGTGCTACTGGTGGTCTTCCTGGCCGGCTACCTGCGCGACAAGCGCGAGCTGCTCGCCATTCCCACCCGTCGCGTATTGGGCATTCCCATGCCACCGATCGAAGTGCTCGGACCGATGCTGCTGGTGATGGCGAGCTGCCTGGGAATCCTCGGCCTGCTCAACGACTTCGGAACGCCCCTGTTGTACTTCGGCGTCTTCGTCGCGATGTTGTACATCGCCTCAGGGCGCGCGACCTATGTCATGGCCGGCATCGGACTGTTCGCGATGGGCGCGGTGGGCGTTTGGGCCGTAATTCCCCACGTCCAGACGCGTGTCGACACGTGGCTGCACCCGTTTTCCGATGCGCAGGGCCAGGGATATCAGATCGTCCAGTCGCTCTACGCGCTCGCCAACGCCGGGATGATCGGGCCCGGATGGGGACAGGGATACCTCGTTCAGGCCAACGGCCACTATGTCGTTCCCGTGCTCGATACCGATTTTATCTTCACCGCCTACGCCGCTGAACTCGGCTTCTTGGGCGCGGTCGCCCTGCTGTGCCTGTTTATCGTGCTCGTGGCCCGGGGCCTGACGATCGCCGCGGAAGCCCCCGACGGTTTCTCCAAACTGCTCGCCGTCGGCCTGGCCACAACCCTTGGCATCCAGGCGTTCGTGATCGTCGGCGGCATCATCCGCGTCATCCCCCTGACCGGTGTCACACTGCCGTTTATGAGCTACGGCGGGTCGAGCGTCGTCACGAACTTCGCCATCGTCGCGCTGCTTGCCGTGACCAGTCACCGATCCCGCCAGCCCTATCGCCCGCGCGCGTCCCGACGTGATCGTGTCGCCGAACAGCAGCGATTGCTCGCATTGGAAGGTGTCGGTGAATAGGTCGATCAGCCGCCTGTACTGGGTCCTCGCAGGTGGGTTTGTCCTACTGACGCTGGGGCTCGGCTACTGGCAGGTCATCCATGCCAGGGCCCTCAACAACCGTGCGGGGAACCCGCAAACGACCCAGCGCACGCTCCTGATCGCCCGAGGGGCGATCGTGGCCGCCGATGGCACACCGCTCGCGGTCAGCCCGGGCACCAACCAGAACGGGCAGGTCGTCTACCAGCGCACCTACCCCCAGGGAACCCTGGCGCCGCAGACGATCGGCTACGCGAACGTCACCCAGGGCATGACCGGCCTCGAGCAGAGCCAGAACTCCTCCCTGACCGGTGACTACGGGGCCGAGTCGCTGCTCGTCCGCCTCGGCCTGCGCGCCAAACGCGGCGCCGCCGTGCACACGACGCTCGTCCCCGCGGCCCAGGCCGTTGCCAACAAGATGCTGTCCGGCCAGCGTGGCGCGGTCGTCGCCCTCGATCCCCGCACCGGCGCCGTGCTCGTGATGGCCTCGGCACCCAACTTTGATCTCGGGCAAGTCGCCAACCACTTTTCCTCAATCCTGCGAGTGCACGGCGGGCCCCTCATCAACCGGGCGGTCCAAAAGGGCTATCCACCGGGGTCCACCTTCAAGGTCGTCACCGCGACGGCGGCGCTGGAAAGCGGCCTCTACACCCCGCAAAGCATGTTCGATGACACCGGCACCGTCATGGCCTCGGGACTGCCGCTGCACAACTTCGCCAACGAGAAGTTCGGGCCAAACTCGCTCACCCTTGCGCTGACCCGCTCGATCAACACGACCTTTGCCAAGATTGGCCTCGCCCTCAAAGCCCAGCGCCTGGGGGCAATGATGACCGCCTTCGGCGTGGGACGCGCCCCATCGGTCGACCTGCCGCCGGGCATGGTCGTGCCGTCGGGCCGGATCGGCAAGGGGAATTCCATCCTGGCCAACAACCAGCCCGGCGAGGACACCGCGCGCATTGCCATCGGCCAAGAACAGCTCCTGGTCACCCCGCTCCAAAATGCGATGGTCGCAGCAGGGATCGCCAACCAAGGCGCGATCATGACCCCGTATCTTGTGCAAAGCGTGGTTGACTCCCACGGATCGGTTGTCTTCACACATCACCCGACCACGTACTCCCAAGCAACATCACCGGCAATCGCAGCCCAGGTAACCGCCATGATGCGCGACGTGGTCCAAGAAGGCACAGGAACAGCCGCCGCACTGGCGGGAATCGACGTCGCCGGCAAGACCGGCACCGCGGAAACCTCATCGGGGGGGCTCAGTGACGCGTGGTTCATCGGTTTTGCCCCGTCGCAAGCACCCACGGTGGCCGTCGCCGTCGTGATCGAGAACTCCTCCAGCCAGGGAGGCGTCGTGGCCGCCCCAATCGCACGCGCCGTAATGCAGTCGATCATCTCAAGGAGCCAATAGTGGCTGAATTCCGGCCGGGCGAGATCATCGGTGGGCGCTACGAGATCATCGAGCTGCTCGGCAGTGGGGGGATGGCGAACGTCTATCGCGCCCACGACCCGCACCTCGGCCGCGACGTGGCCGTCAAGGTGCTCGCCGACCGCTACTCCGCCGATCCCGCGTTCGTCGAACGATTCCGCCGCGAGGCATCCGCCGCCGCCCAGCTCAACCATCGCAACATCGTCCAAGTGTTCGACCGCGGTGAGACCGACGGCACCTATTTCATCGTGATGGAGTACCTGAGCGGCCCCGACCTGAAGTCAGTGATCCGCAGGCGCGGCGCGCTGCCGCCGCTGGAGGCCATCGACAACGCCCAGCAGATCCTGGCGGCACTGACGGCCGCCCATCGACACGATGTCATCCACCGCGATATCAAGCCCCAAAACGTGATGCTGGCAAGCGACGGCCTGTTGAAGGTCACCGACTTCGGCATTGCCCGCGCCGGCGTGGAATCCGAGATGACCGAAGCCGGATCGGTGATCGGAACCGCGCAATACCTGTCACCCGAACAGGCTCACGGCGGAGAGCTCACCAGCGCCAGCGACTGCTACTCGGCGGGCATCGTGTTGTACGAGATGCTGACCGGTCGGGTGCCGTTCGACGGCGACCGACCGGTGGTCGTCGCCATGAAGCAGATCAGCGAACCGCCCGTACCACCGCGGGTCTACGAGCCGGGCATTCCTCCGGCGCTGGAGCAGGTGGTGCTCACGGCGCTGTCCAAACGGCCCTCCGAGCGCTACCGCACCGCAGAAGAGTTCTCGGCGGCCCTCGACGCGGTTCGCAGGCAGATCGATCCCTCGAGCACCGGACAACACACCATGGTGCTCGGCGCATGGGCCCCCCAGGGCGCCGCCGCGACCACGGTCATGCCCTCGATGACCCCGGCCTCGGCACAGCCGACGGTGGCCGCAGGCGCTCCGGCCGCTCCCAAGAAGCGCCGCAATCGCGGCACCATGATCGTCATCGGGATCATCGCCGCGCTTGGCATCCTGGCGCTCGCGGCCGTGTTGCTGGTCGGGCACTTCGGGGGGTCTGGCAACTCCATCACGGTCCCCAACGACATCGCCGGTCAATCCGTTGGTGCCGCTCAGGCCGAATTGACTGGGCTCGGACTGGTTGTGGTCCCGAAGAATGTGCCGAGCACCGTGGCCAACAAGGGGCTGGCCGTCGGCACCACTCCGGCGGGGGGTCAATCGGTCGCAAAGGGCAGCTCGATCACCCTTGAGGTCGGTGCGGGACCCAAGACGGCAACCGTCCCAAGTGTCGTCGGGCTCTCGCAGGCCGCGGCCACCAACCGACTGCAGAACGCCGGATTCGCGGTGAGGGTGGTCACGGGCAGCAGTGCGACGGTCTCGTCGGGCTATGTGATCTCCCAGAACCCCGGGGCATCGACCCAACTCGCACCCCAGCAGTCGGTGTCGATTACCGTCAGTTCGGGTACCTCGGTGCCGAACGTGGTCGGCAAACGACTCTCGAACGCGACCGCACTCCTCCAGGCCGCCGGACTGAGCGTCGGGACGGTCACCAACCAACCCAGCCAGACCATCGCGACAGGGCTCGTGATCTCCCAGAGCATGACTGCGGGCACCGCGGCCCAGGCGGGATCGAGCGTCGATCTGACGGTCAGCAGCGGACCGGCCACCGCACAGGTACCGAGCGTTATCGGGTTCACGAGTGCGACCGCGTCGGCGACCCTCAACGCCGCCGGATTCGTTCCCGTCGCGGAAACCGCATACAACGCCGCGACAGCGGGAACCGTAGTGAGTCAGGACCCGGCGGTCGGAACCAGATTGGCGCAGGGGAAGACCGTGCGATTCACGGTCAGCCTCGGACCGCAACCGACGACGAACACCACCTCAACCTCGACGACCCAAACTCCGTCGCCCCCGATCGGCGCGGTCCCTAACGTGCACCTGGGCCGCGGATGACGATCACCATCCTGATGCTCATGGGTGGCCGCAGCAGCGAGCACGAGGTCTCGTTGTCGTCGGCGCGAGGTGTCATGGAAGCCCTCGATCCCGACCAGTTTGCCGTCGTCCCGGTACTCATCCATCCTAGTGGTACATGGACCCACGACGATCGCCCGGTGACCCTGAGTGCGGGCAGCGATGGCCGGGGCGTGTTGATTGACCTGGACGGGGGGCCCACCACGGCGATCGACGTGGTGTTCCCGGTGCTGCACGGTCCCTTCGGAGAGGACGGCGCGATCCAAGGGCTCTGCGAGATGATCGGTGTCCCCTACGTCGGCGCGGGTGTCGCGGCCTCGGCGATCGGCATGGACAAGGCGCTGTTCAAGTCGATCGCCCGCCAGCACGGACTCCCCGTGGCCGACGCGGTGCTTGTCACGTCGGTCAGCTGGGCCAATGACGACTCCGCAATCCAAGTGGCGGTCGGCGCGATGGGGTACCCTGTCTTCGTGAAGCCCGCGCGGCTGGGTTCGAGCGTGGGGATCTCGCGCGTCGCGGCCCCCGACGAGCTCGACGCGGCGGTCACAGTTGCGCTGCGATTCGACGATAAGGTCTTGATCGAGCAAGCCATCGTCGGGCAAGAGATCGAAGTCGGCATCCTCGGTGATGCCGAGCTTGTGGTCTCACCTCCCGGACAAATCCAGTACGGGGCCGACTGGTACGACTACCAGACCAAGTACGAGTCTGGCCGCGCCGAACTGCAGATTCCGGCGGATCTTCCCGAAGAGGTCACCCAGCGCGTCCAAGAGCTCGCCGCGGCCGCCTATCGCAGCATCGGTTGCGAGGGCATGGGACGTATCGACGGGTTTGTGACCCCTGACGGCGGGGTCATCATCTCTGAGCTCAACACCATTCCGGGCTTCACGCCCACCAGCGCCTACCCCTCACTCATGGCAGCCGCGGGAATCTCCTATCCGGAGCTGGTCGCGCGTCTCGTGGGCTCAGCCATTGCCCGGGCGGAGCGTGAGCGCACGCTGCGTCGATGAGCCCGAGGCCCCATCGCACCGTGCGCGTCGGAGTCCTCGCCGATTCGCACGTCGGGGAGTACCTGGAGCGCATGCCCGATTGGGTTCCCGAAGCGCTTTTCGGCTGCGACCTCATCCTGCACGCCGGGGATCTGTCGGTGCCGTCGGTCCTCGACGACTTAGCGCTGATCGCTCCGGTGCACGCGGTCCGCGGTGACCACGATCGCGAGTTGGATCATCTGCCCGAGTCGCTGGTGGTCACCGTGCGCGGCTGGCGGATCGGGATGGTCCATGGCTCGTGTACGGGGATCTGGGACGCCGCGACCGTCGCTCGCCGAACGATCCTCGGGCACTACGACTGGCAGCCGCGCCTTGAGCGCGAGTTGCGACACCGCATGGGCGCCGTGGATGCGCTGGTCTACGGACACTGGCACTTCCCCCGAATCGCGACCTCTGGCGCGACCCTGATGATCTGCCCGGGGGCTATCTGCCCGGGAGGCGCACTCGCCGAAGGGGCACCCATGCCCCGGACCCTCCACGCCCCGATCGATGTCCTGGTGCGACGGTTCCGGCACGCGATGACCCCCGACGGTCACCGTCCCGCGATCGCCGTGCTCGAAGTGGGATCATCCGGCATTCACCCGCGCCACGTGTTCGCCCCGGCACCACCTACGACCGACTAGAGCCCGGCCCCGTGGACCACATCATCCGACAGCGTGTTACCTCCACCGGCATCGTGCTCGCGATCATCTCGAGCCTGCTGGCGACCGGCGCTGCCGGTCGGGCGTTGGTGTCCGGGCCCGCCCGCAGCACCGGCCGGCACCTGGTCACCAGCCTGCCGACCAGCACCCTGATCGTGTTCGTGGTCGCCGGGGTGGTCCTGATCGGGCTGTTGCTGATCGCCGCCACGTGGGCCAAGCTCCTCGGCGCCGCGGCGGCCTTCGCTCTGGCCGGCACGGAGGCCCTGATGGTGACGATTGCCAAGACCTCGACGAGATTTCACGCCGGTTCGACCCCGCACCTTGAGGTGGGCGGCCAGATTCTCGGGGTCGCCTTTTTCATCGCCATCGTCGGCCTGATCGCGATGATCGCCGGCGCCCGCGAACTCGTCCCCGCCCCGGACCTCGCGCCGGGCGGCGTCGATGCCGCGGACCTCCCGGTCCGGTCGGGAAACGCCACCGTCGCACTTGGATTCAGCGTGCTGGGCGTCATCTTCTTCCCCGTCGCGCCCGTCGGGGTCATCCTTGGCCTGATCGCGTTTGGTCAGATCACTCAATCTCGCGACCGGATCCCCGGGCGCAACGTTGCCTTGACCGCCGCCATGGTGGGAACCGCATGGATCAGTCTTTGGGTCATCCTGATATTCGCCACCGGCATCTACGCCGCCCCCTCCATCTGATCCCCCGCGTCGCCGGGATCCTCGCGGCCCTGGCAGTCGTCGTGGTGCTGGTCGGCTGCGGATCATCGGGTGCCGCGGATCCGACCGCGGCGTGCGCATCGGCGCACGCCGCGCTGCCCCAAGCCATGCCCGGTGCGACGCGCAATGGTCTCGCGGTGACCGCCAACGGCGCCGCCGAGGTCCTGAACACACTCGCGAGGTCCTTGGGCAGCCTCCCCTCCAACACGCCGAATCCCGAGGCCCTGGCCAACCTCCGCAATGCCGCTGGGGTCGCCGCAATCAGCTTTCGGGAAGTGGCGTCGCTATTGACCCAGCCCGGCTCGGGCCTCCTCGTGTCCTTGCGAAATCAAGGGCACGCCGCCTATGCGCAGATCCAGCAGGCGGCGACCATACTCGGCGCCCCGGCGTGCACCTCACGAGGGCTCGGAGGCGGGCTGTTCGACGTGCTCGCCATGCGCGTCGCGGCCCCTGCGGGCCCCAACTTGGCAGTTGCCGCCCAGACCGCCTGCACGGACATCACCAGCGCGTATGGCACGACCCAGATCGCAGTCGACCCCCGGGCGGCCGTCACCCAGCTCGAGCGCTCAACCGCGGTGCTGCGTGCGGCGCGCAACGATCTGTCCGACGTCACGGGCCCGACCGGAGCCCACCTGCGCACGGCCCTGGCCCAGGCGATCAACATCCTTGTCGGCGCGACGGGACGGATCACCCACGGAGCCAATCCCGCGCGCACGAGCCTCATGGCCTTCATACACACCAGGGCGGTGTTGGCTGGCGGGTTTCGGGCAGCTGGCATCGCCTGCTCAATCCCCGGCCCCTGACCTGGCGCGCGGATGCGCGCGATCAAAGTCCGATTTCAGGTGCGCTGCGGTGACATGCGTGTAGACCTCAGTGGTCACGGGCGACGCGTGCCCGAGGTGGGCCTGGACGTAGCGAATATCGACCCCCGCCTGAATCAGGTGCGTCCCACACGAATGACGGAGGGCGTGCGGGAACACGCGGCCGCCCTCATTCAGCAGGCCGGCACGCCGTCCGATCGCCGTGACGATCCGCCAAACGTCCTCGCGGGCCAGACGCCGTCCCCGCACCGAGACGAATACGGCGTCCGCGTCGCCCGGACCGGCCCCGCGCCGGTGCGCCATGAGCTCGGGACGGCCGACCCGCAAGTAGGCCGCCAGCGCGACGCGGGCACCATGCGGAATGGCCACAGCGCGCACGCGCGCGCCCTTCCCGGTCACGACCAGATACGGGTCCTCAAGATCGTCGAGGTTGCACGCCGACACGTTGAGCCCGACGGCTTCGCTGGCCCGCAGTCCGCAGCCGTAGAGCACCTCGATGAGTGCGACATCGCGCGCGCCCACCGGTCCCGGACGCCGCGCGGCGTCGAGCAGCCGTCGCATGTCGGCCTGCGCGAAGGCAACGACCTCCTGACCGGGGCGACCGCCCGACGGGGTTCCACCGGGAGGTCGCAATGTGCTGACCGGGTTCTCACGATCACATGTCCGCGACCACCAGCGGCAAAACGCGCGCACCGCGGCGACCCGTCGGCGGCGGGTGGCGGGGCTCCCCTCCAAGCCATCGCGCCAATCCCGCCACCACTCCGGCCCGAGCGCGAGCAGCTCGTCGAGCACCACCGCCACCTCGCGGTCGTCTTCAATGCCGAATGCGTCACGGATATCGGTCTCGCTCGGAATCCCCGCTTCGCCGACACCGAGTGCGCCGGCGAGATGCGTGAGATCGCGCCGATAGGCCTCACGTGTCGAGGGGCTCGTACGGCTCGCCAAGAACGCCGCCACCAGCCGCCGAAACGCTGCCGGGTTGGTCGTCATCCGCGGGGGTGTCCCCGCTTGAGTTGACGCTGGATGTCCTTCGTGGTCACACCGGTATAGCGCTGGGTCGTTGCGAGGCTGGCATGGCCAAGCACCTCCTGCACGACACGTAGATGTGCGCCCTCCCCATCATGATGGCCCTCAAGCAGATGTGTGGCCGCGGCGTGACGCAACAGGTGGGGGCCTCCCGCACGCCCCATCGCCCGGAGTCGAGGGGCCACCACGCGGTACACCGCACTCCCGTCCAGGGGCCGCCCCCGCTGAGAGACGAACACCTCACTACGCGCGGGGCCCGTTGCATCGACCAGGCGCGGCCGGCCGTCCCGCAACCACTCCCCGAGCGCCTCGACCGCCGGTTCTGTCAGCGGGATCGTGCGGGCCTTGTCGCCCTTCCCGACGACCCGCACCGTCTCGTGCTCGAAATCGAGACCGGCCAATGTCAGGTCACAGACCTCTTGACGACGGAGCGCCGACCCGTAGAGCAGCTCCAAAATCGCACGATTGCGCAGTGCCAGCGCGAAGTGGAGCACCGAAGTGTGCGAACGACCGAGGTCCACCGACTCGACCAGCTCGGTCGCATCGTGCTGCGACAACCGCGGAATCAGCGCGGCACGTACCCGGGGCCGTTCAAGACGTTCGGCCGGAGAGCGTCCCGGCGGAAACAGCGGCGAGAGCCACTCGCGAGTGGCCGTCAGCGCGCGCGCTTGGGTCGCCGCCGACCACCCGAGCGCCCGCAGAGCGGCCGCGAGCACCGACGGGGTAATGCGTTCCGGACCGGCGATGCCATGCTCGGCAATCCAACCTGCCAGCGCACGGACATCTTTGAGGTACGCCGTCTGGGTCCGCGCGGCCAGCGGTGCGCGGCGCGCGCCTTGACGTCCGAGTCGCGCCGCAAAGTCGGTGAGCGACGCATCCCATGGGTTCATGTACTACTTGTTCGGCACACCCCAGACCGACACCTCCGCGATGCCGGCCCAAAATGCACCCGGGGCCCCCGGGTCCGGCACCAAGCGGGTGATCCAGATCACCAGCGATCGCGGGGCATCGGCCGGCAACGGCAGCTGCTGAACGGCCCCGGTGGCGACCGTCGTGCCCACCAGGGGCGATCCGCTCAACTGCCCAGGTGCGCGAATTTGGATCCGTGCGCCTGGGGTCGATGCGTGCAGGGTGATCCGGGTCGGACGCGTGGTGGCGGGTACCTCCAGTAACAGGCCCACCCCCTGCTTGCGACCGCCAAAGGTCGCCGACCCGAGATACAGCTCGGTGTGCCAGGAGGTCGCCGGGTTGTGATCGACGGCATACCGGACCAAGCGCGGTTGCTCGATCCGGTCGCCTTGCGGGTC
>JADGPH010000169.1 GCA_017882555.1 Thermoleophilia bacterium | reverse complement strand
GCGTGAGTATCGATACGGCGGCTGCCGTGACGACGGCAGTCGTTGCGGCACTGACCAGAAACTTCGGGTGCATTGTCATCTCACCGTCTCCGCTCGTAATTGGCGTCGTCGACGGATCGTCCGTAGTCCCTATCTCGGGGAGTGGCCGGTCGCAGTGGCGGCGCGGGGGGTGTGGATTTACGGATCGCGATCGTATCGGGTTCCGGGGGACCCGGATATCCATCGAGCCAATCGGATCGGCTCACCATCAGGGGTTGTGACGGTCCCGTTGGGGCCACACGCCGGCCCGTTGTGGAGGCTGTCGGAATCCAAGCGGCCGACAACCGGACTGTGGGCTTGGGCTCACGGGCCGGCGGCGATCCATTCCGGGGGTTCGCACGATTCCACGCGAGCCTCAGCACGCGAGCGGTTGGGTCCGCGGATCCGCACTCGGGTCGGGCGATCCATGGCAGCGCCGACCGTGACGGGGCGCCCTACGGCGAGGTGCGCACCTGGTCGTAGGGGTCTTGCACGCTTCGCACCGGTTGGCGCAATTGGATGAGGACGCCGGCCCCGATCTCTTACCGGGTAGCCGCTGCCTGTTCGTGGCGTCGTGCAACCATGAGACATGTCCATGCGCCGGGCTCGCCTCCTGACTATCGCCGGGATCGTGATCGCAACCTATGCGGGCTACGTTCGGCCGCGGCTGCTGCGCTGGGGCGCGAGCTCTGAGGAGCTGACGCGGGCCTTCCCGGGCGCGGAGATCATTCCCGGCGGAATCAGGAGCGCAACGATGGCCGTGACGTTCAACGCACCCCCAAACGAGGTCTGGCCGTGGCTGGTCCAGATGGGGTGTGGGCGCGCGGGCTGGTACAGCTGGGACTCCCTGGATAACGGCGGCATCGCGAGCGCGGAACGTATTCATCCCGAATGGCAGAAGATCCAGGTCGGGGACCGCATCGCCTCGTCTCCATCCGGGAGCGCGTGGTTTGAGGTCGCAGCATGCGATCGGCCGCGCTTCTTCGCGCTGCGCGCGGCGCTCGACCTGCGCGGGCGCCCCTTCGATACCGCCTCTGGGCGTCCGCGCTGGTTTAGCGACTCGCTCTGGGCCTTCGAACTCACCGAACTGCCGAATGCACAAACCCGCATCGTGGTCAGCGGCTACAACGCGATACGACCGCATCACCTGGGTGCCGTCGGTAATTTCCTGATCTGGGAGCCCGCTCACTGGGTGATGCAGACGCGCCAGTTTGCCAACTTGCGACGACGAGTGGAGCGCAGCGGCACCAACGGACGCTCCGCTCGATGACGGCTGCAGCCTGTCTGCGCTGCCTCCAGGTGATCGGGTCATCACCGATGACCACGGACAACGGGCCCACGCAGGTGGCGCCTTTGGAGACGAACGTCACGCGGTCCACGCGGGGTCCCATCGCAACGCTCACCGCTTACCTGTACACGACCGCGCATGCGGGGAAGGACATCGCGCGGAAGCCCCCGCGATCCAGAACCACGCTTCTCGGTGTGCGAGTGCGGCGCCGGCCCGACGTGGAGTGATCGGGCCGGCACGGCGGCCGCGGACGTCGTCGGAGCCGGTGGAATGCCCGCGGGCCGCGCCGCGTGAGAGCGGCACCCGGCGACCCGGGCTGGTGTCGACCCACTCCGTGGCCTGTCCGCACGCCGTATGCTCGAGGGGCGCATAACCGACCGAAAGGCAGGTGCTCCATGAGCCTCGCGCACCAGGTCATGAACGATGAGCAACGGAAGTCCGTTGCCCTGGAATATCTGAAAGCGTTCGACAACGGCGGGGTTACCTCCTCGGGCGGGAGCATCCTTGATCTGTTTGCGAGCGACGCTCAGGTCTACTTCCCCAAGTGGGGGCTCGCCAACGGCACCGAGGAGATTGGTCGCCTCTTCGGCGACGTCGGTGCGACGCTTCGCGCGATCCGGCACGACTATGCGGCCTTCAACTGGGTCTTCTCGGGCGGCGACGTGATTGTGACGGAGGGGACGAGCTACGGCGAGCACCAGGACGGTCCGTGGCGCGCGGGGGTTCCGGACTGGGGTGCGGGACGTTGGTGCGACGTGTTCGAGATCAGGGACTGGAAGATCCAGCGTTGCTTTATCTATCTCGATCCGGACTATGCCGGCAAGGACACGGCTCGGTATCCGTGGCTCTCGTCCTGAGCATCGACGTGGCGATCTGCCCGGGTGGCGTTGGCGTGCGGGCAACAATCCGGGTGCCCTGAACACGACTGAAGCTCCGGTTCCGGCTCTCGTAGGCGCCTCAGAGCTGAGCCCGCCGACCGGACCCGCGCCCACGCGGCCGGTCGTCGGGCTGGTTCGGGACGGCCGCTCGGACATCGGTGGCGCGTCGATGGAACACGATCCGGCTGTCGCACGGGGGGCTTGCGCCGCATGTGGATGACGTCACCGCCCCCCGAAGCCCGTCGCGCACCGGGCCATACCGCTACGTCCGGTGTGCGACGCGAACGCCCCCAAGCAGCGTGCACGCGAGCACGGTGATCTCCGGGCCATCGCCGACGGCCGCGTCCATCTCCCGAGCGCCAATGAGGCTGCCTCCCGTAAGACGCACGCGCGTACCGCTGGCCACCCGGATGTCGGCGCCGCCAATGATCGAGAAGGCGCGAATGGTGGCACCGTTGCCAGGAACGGCGGTGGCATCGATCTTGAGGCGCCCGAGGACGGCGAAGTGTGACTGTGAGGTCCACCCCACTGGGAGGACGAACGTGCCAGCGCCGATCAACGAGAACTGCATGTCCCGACACTAGCCGTAGCTTGGCCATCGGCGCAACGCGATCGGTGGACGTCCTGGGTGTGCCATGCGTCGTCGCGCTGAGCAATTGGGACCGCCCAAATGAGAGTACCCACCGCCGAGGGGGTGGATTATCACCGCTCTGCGTGATGCGGCCTCCAGGCGAATGCCGATACGAAGGCAGGTCCGTCGGGCTCAACGGCCCGGACCGCTGAGCCCGACACCCGGACAACACCGCACCCGGATTGGGGGCCGGCACGGACTCCCGCGGGCGCCTCGTGTTCATATGCTGGACGTGGATTCCGAGTTCGATCTCGACGAGGCCGCGAGCTCCGTAGGAAGGGGATGACCATGACGTTGCTCTGGTTTGTCGTGTGGCTGATCGCAGATATCTTCGGTAGCCATAAGCCGTTGATCTTTGACCCCGTCAACGGATGGGCGGGGACGCTCCTGGCGGCGGTGGCTCTTGATCTGAGCGCCAGTCACGCCGGCCAGACACGGCGCCGAGCCCGGCGCGAATGAGCGGGTAGAGCCAACACCTTCTCGCCTGTCGGTTGCGCCGCGACCCCGGTGGTCACCGGACTCGCGGATGTCGTGAGAGCGCCGGTCGGTCCGCCGACGGTTCCGCGGCCGCCGCGATCACTGCGCCAGGCCTGCTGACAGCGCACGCGAACATGCTCCGCACGGTCGGGTCGGCGGGCGCCGCAACGGGCTGCCGAGACCTCACCGTTGACGGTATGCGAACCCTCACGGGGCGCCGGGTCACGCCCCGTCCGACCCGGGACCTCCGTGGCCGGCGGTCGCCCCCGGAGAACCCGGCGCGAACTGGTTCGCGGGAGTATGTCCTTTTGGTTCACTCTCGTTCGTCGTACTACCGAACTGCGACTGACAAGGAGACACCATGCGATACCTGTTGATGATCTGCGCGGATGAGAACTGGGTGGGATCGATGACCCCAGAGGAAGGCTCCGCGATGCTCGCTGAGTACGGAACCTTCATGGAGGAGATGGGCAAGCGAGGTGTGGTCCAAGGGGGCGAGCGCCTGCGTCCGACCTCCGATGCGACGACGGTGACGGTCCGCAACGGCGAGATCCTTGCTTCCGATGGACCATTTGCCGAGACGAAAGAGCAAATGGGGGGCTACTACGTCGTCGAGTGCAAGGATCTGGACGAAGCCATCGAGGTCGCGTCGAAGATCCCCGGCGCGCGCCATGGGTCGATCGAGGTGAGGCCGATTTGGGAGATGTGACGACCGACGTTGAGTCCGCGATCGCGCAGGTGTTTCGCGAGGAGTGGGGTCGCGTCGTCGCGACCCTGATCCGGCGGACCGGTGACTGGGATGTCGCCGAGGAGAGCGCCCAAGACGCGTTCGCGCTGGCAATTGTTCGCTGGCGGCGAGACGGCATCCCAGAGAATCCGGGCGGCTGGCTGACGACAACGGCAGCCAACCGGGCGATCGATCGGCTCCGTCGGGCCGCGAAAGGAAAGGAGAAGCTCAGGGAGGTGGCGGCGATGGCGCATGCAGAGGATCCCAGCGACACCGATGAGAGCGGCATCGCCGATGACCGGTTGCGGCTCATCTTCACGTGTTGCCATCCGGCCCTGCCACTCGATGCCCGCGTCGCCCTGACATTGCGTACGCTTGCTGGCCTGACGACGGGCGAGATCGCCCGCGCGTTCCTTGTGTCTGACTCCACAATGGCAAAGCGACTCGTGCGAGCCAAGGGAAAGATTGCGCACGCCGGGATTCCCTATCGAGTTCCGCCGGCGCACCTGCTTGCCGAACGGACCCAGGCCGTTCTTGGGGTTATCTACCTGCTCTTCAACGAGGGTTATTCAGCGAGCGCCGGCGCTGACCTGGTCAGGTCGGGCCTGTGTGACGAGGCGATCCGTCTCGGCCGGACGCTCGCGCGTCTCATGCCCGACGAGCCGGAAGCACTCGGCCTGCTCGCGCTCATGCTGCTCCACGACGCCCGGCGGGCGACACGAATCGACGGCGCCGGTGACCTCGTCCCCCTCGAAGAGCAGGATCGCACCCGTTGGGACGCCGAAGCGATCGCCGACGGACTCGAGGTCCTCGATCGCGCGCTCCGACGCGCCCAGCCGGGGCCCTATCAAGCACAGGCGGCAATTGCGGCGTGCCACGCAACCGCCCTCGACGCGGTCGCGACCGACTGGGTCGAGATTGCCGCGCTCTACGGAACACTCGCCAGGATGGCGCCGTCGCCCGTCGTGGAGCTCAACCGAGCGGTGGCGGTGGCGATGGCCGACGGGCCCGAAGCCGGCTTGCGACTCGTGGAGCAACTGGAGGCCTCGGGGGCCCTTCGCGGCTATCGCCTGCTGTTTGCCACCCGTGCGGATCTCCTCCGCCGGCTCGACCGGCGTGCGGAAGCGGCGACCGCATATCGGTGTGCGCTCGATCTGACCGGCAACGACGCCGAGCGCCGGTACCTTGCTCGTCGACTGGCGGAGACGTCCGTTCAGCGCTGAGATCTCGCGCGGTGCCGTTGAGTCCGCGACCTGGACCGCGTTGGCCCACCTGGGTCCGTCCCGCGTTGCGTCAACGTGGATCGGGATTGCCGGTGAGTTTGAACACCGGATGACGATGCGCTTCCCGTACGAATTGCTCGACAGGGGCGTTCGATTTGGCATCAAAGAACGGCGCGGTGACCCGGGCCTTGCGGAGGTAGCGTTGCAGGACGGGTCCCGCGGCTTCAGGGCTCACCTCTTGGGCGTGCAGGATGTCGGTGGTCCTGCCGCGTCGAAGCGATACAAGGGGCGCCGCGCGCACATTGTGGACCCAGCCCACCATCCCGTACGGCGACACGAGCCAGCGCTCGCCGCCCTCTTCGACCAGTATCACTGGCGTCGTTCTCCGCTCGCCACTTCTGCGACCCGTTGTTGTGAGGAGGTAGGTCGACTTGCCCCCGACACCCAGCCGAACCATCGCTGTCATGACTAGATTGACGGCCCGTCGCGTTGGTCCGAGTCGGTAGGTCCTGGCCACGCCTACATATTGCCGTGCTGCGCGAATTTGTCCAGGTGGCTCGACGCGTCTGTCGGTCAACGCGGGACGTCAAGCCAGCGCTGACCGATGGGCCGGTGTCGGATTCGACCTGCGGCAATCAACGACTCCACTCTTTCGCGGTTCAGACGAGACGACGTGCTGCGTGCCCCGTGCAGAGCGTCTGTCGGTCGTCCCTCACACCAACGCCCCGCGTCTCAATCAATGCTGTCGCAAAGCTGGCGCTGTCGGCGCCAGACCCTTTCTTGGCGAGCTGTATCCACACGCCGTCAGCGTCGTGGTGATGATGTTCGCGCCATCCAATCCACGCTCGGACAGGGGCAAGGGCGCCATCTGGTAAGCCCTGCTCGACGCGTATCGCGTCAACGGTCCTTCAGGGGATCTCTGGATCGTCGCCGGCTTGCTCGAACAGCCGGGGAGCGAACCACTCGGTGATCACCGCCAGCGGCTCGTGAGTCTCCAACGACACCATCCGATATGTCCGACCCGGCACGAGTGAGGTCGCCTCCAACATCGGTCCGAGCGTACCTGCGAGTCCACCCACCGGGTATCCGCCCCACCGGCGAAGCTCGCGTGTGAACGCGATCCCGGCAGCCACCAGACCCTTGCCGAGCGGGGTCCTTGTTGTGAGGAGCACCTCTGCAAATGCGCTTGGGAGCCGATTGAGGACGGCAACGACTTCCCCGACAGCGTAGACGGTGGCCGCGGCGTCGGTGAGGTGGACTCGGCGGATCAACAGTTCCTCCCCCAGGCGAAGATTGAGGTCTTGCACCCCCGCGAGGGGCCCGTCCGCGTCGAATCTGAATCCGGCGTACGCGGTCGTCTCGCCGCTCTGCTCGCGGACGGTCTCCGCAACGCGCAGCGTCCGCTGCCCCAGCAGTCGAATGCCGATCTCTCGGCCGGTCAGGATCTCGATCGCGGTGGTGGTGAGCCCGTCACCGCGCAGCACGATCAACCGAAGCGCTTCGGCGGCGGACGCATACTCGACTGGGTTTCGATCTTTCACGCTGTGCGCAACCCGCTGTTTATGATCCGCCCGCAATGGCCGTTCGGGCGACTCCTAACATACGGCCGGACGAGCACCGTGTCGCGGTCGCCCGGCCTGATCCAGCGTGGCCGGCCGGGAGATCGCCAACATGCCCCAACTTTGCCGAGCTGGAAACGTCTTGAGCAATGGCCCTGGTGTACCGATCAACCGCGTCGGATGCTGGAGTTCCAGGAGAGAATGTCTCCCCTCGGGCATATTTCGCTCGGTGAGTAGGTCCCCAGAGTGCTCCGCGGTCAGATGGGCAACATCGAGGGGGGACGTGGCGGCGCCCTCCCGATCGACATGTCGACATGGTGGCGCGGTCGAGGCGCGCCGGCACGTGGAGTAGCATCGGTGCGGTGATGGATCGATCCGTGGGCCGTTTCGTCGCACTCGGCGCTGTGCTGGTCGCCTGCGGGGCTCTGGCGGTTGGCGCCTGGCGCGCGACGGCACGCCCGCAGGACGTTGGACGCGCAGCTCTCCAGAGTGCTGCATGCTCGGATACCTTCGCGGCTGGCGACTGGCCACGATTCGGTCGGACTGCCGGCCGTTCGAATGATGCTCCGAGCGGTCCGAGCGGCGTCCAGCTTGCGCACATGCGACGTTTGCGGATCACGCTTCCGGGTACCGTCGATTCATCTCCGATCCTTATGCGCGGCATCAAGATCGGCGGCCACACGCACGATCTGCTTGTGGTGACCACGACGTACGGGCGCAGCCTCGGGATCGATGCGCACAGCGGGCGGATTCTGTGGCGCTACACGCCGCCCGGAATCGCCAAGTGGAACGGAACGAGTCAGATCACCACGGCAAGCCCGGTTGCAGATCCGGATCTCCAGAACGTGTATGTCGCGTCTCCCGACGGACGGGTACACAAGCTGGTGATCGCGACCGGTCGCGAGATTCGCAGCGCGGGGTGGCCCGCACTGCTCACCTTCGACCCCTCACACGAGAAACTGCCCGCGGCGCTGAACCTTGCGGGGTGCATGGTCTTCGTGGCAACGGGGGGCTACACGGGCGATGCGCCGCCGTACCAGGGGCACCTTGTCGCCCTGGATCGCCACACGGGCCACATCCTGCACATGTTCAACACCCTCTGTGCCAACCGTCGGGTGTTGATCCACCCCACCAGCTGTGCCTGGAGCGGATCGGCGATCTGGGGACGCGCCGCTCCGGTGATCGACCCGGCAACGGGAAACCTGCTGATCGCGACGGGAAACGGTGCGTGGAACGGCCGAACGCTGTGGGGCGACAGCGTGCTCGAGCTCTCGCCCGACGCCGCCCGCTTGCTGCAGAACTACACCCCCGTCAATCAAGCGGCTCTCAACGTGAACGACGCCGACCTCGGATCGACCGCTCCGGCGGTACTACCGCTGATACGCGGGTGGCATCTCGCGGTTCAGGGGGGAAAGGATCGGGTCTTGCGCCTGCTCAATCTGCGGCGTCTCAACCTGGTTGGGGGAGCCGGCGCACGAACGGGCGGACAGCTCGCGACCGCGACCCTGCCCGGGCCGCTGTTTAGTGCACCCGCGGTTGTGCCAGACGCGCACGGGGCGCTCGTGCTTGTGGGCACCCAGAGTTCGCTCTCGGCGTTTCGGGTCGCGGTCTCGAGCCGTCCAACGCTCCGCCTGCTGTGGCGTCGTGCGGTCGGGTCCACGAGTCCGGTCGTCGCCGGTCACAGCATTTACGCCTATGACCCCGGGGGCAGCGGTCTGCACGTGTACTCGTTGCCCGCGGGTCGCCTCATGCGGGTGCTTCCCGCCGGACGAGGCCACTGGTCAAGCCCGATTGTCGCGGCGGGCGTCGTCGCACTTCCGGAGGGAGACGCGAACAATCACGCGAGCACCGGGGTATTGGACCTCTATAGGTGATGCGAAGACAAGAGCACGCTCCCGTGCAGATTCCGCGAGTGCGTGACCGATCTCGGGCGGCCGTTCTGATGAGCGGAGCTTCCGCGCTGCTTGGGTACCGTTGGTTCAGATCGGGTTTCTGCGACAGGCTGCGTCATCGTCCAGCCGCCGTGTCGCGCTCCGGGCTGGGTTGCACTCGGTGACGGCTCGATCGCAGTTCATGCCGTGCGGGGAATCGGTGCAATTGGCGATAGGGACCTCTCCCCGAGGAGCGGCCTTCGCGGCCGGGAATGCTCCCAGCAGGACGCGAATCCGTGTTGCCGCGTTGTAAGGGCGGCGTTACCCCGATACCAGGTCTGACTCGTTCTCGGGTACGGCTGTTACCGTATTCGGAGTGAGTCGTCGGTCGCGCCAGCAGGTGGGGCGTTCGTCCGCGCGCGTCCGGCACCCTTGGCGCGCGGCGCTGGCGCTGGCCCTGGTGATTGGTGTCGGGGCAAGTGTCTGGGTGTTGACAAGATCGACGGCGTCCGGTGGTGGATGGGACGTCGCTTGGCGGCAGTGCACCAACTCAGGACACGTTGGGCCGCTCCCGGGCACTCCGACGATTGGGATCGTCGGAGTCAACGATGGACGCCCGTATACGACGAACCCCTGCCTGAAAAGTGAACTCGATTGGGCGGGGAGCGCCGCGCAGGTCTATATCAACACCAATGATCCTGGGCCCGCAACCGCGAGATGGCCGACGACCGCGCAGACCGGTCCCAAGAAATGCGTGCTGACCAAGCCCAACGGCACGCGTGCAACACCGTCGTGCGCGTACGACTACGGGTGGAACGCGGCACAGAGCGCGTACACGACGCTCACCAACGCACTTGTGGGCCAATCGAAGCAGCCGCCATCTCTGGAATGGTGGCTGGACGTGGAATCTGCCAATACGTGGTTGTCGTCGACGACGCTCAATACCGCGTCGATCGACGGCACGATCGAGTATCTGAACGCCCAGCACGTCAGGAGTGTCGGGATCTATGCGAACCAGAGCGATTCGCACACGATCTTTTCCGCTGCATCGATATTTCCCGCCGGGACATTGAGCTGGCTTTCCACCGGCGAAACGACGCTTGTGGGTGGTCTGAGCCACTGCAACTCCCCAGGGTTTACTCACACCGGGGTGGCGCTCGTCCAGTACTTGCCGCGCTCCCCGGTCCTTGACGCCGATGCCCGGTGTGTCGGATATATCTCTTCTGGTCCGCCTAATCCGGTGGCGGGGGTGGCGGCCGCGGGCTTGACGGTGAACCTGCTCCAGCCCGCGCCCGCGGGCGGCGTGCACCTGACGCTGAGCTCGAGCTCGTCTGGCGGTCGGTTCTCGTCGACCGGCTCGGCGGGTGCGAGCTCGGCAAAGACCTTGGCGATCACGATTCCAGCGACCGAGCACACAGCGACGTTCTCATACTGGGATACTCATGCCGGGTCCCCGGGCATCACTGCGCTTGGGGCGCTCGGGCCGATCGCCAACATTGTCACCATCGTTCCCGGCCCGGTGAGCAGCTTATCGATCTCGCCCGGCAGCCCGACCTTGTCGGTGGGCGCAGCCGAGGCCGTCGCGGTGACCGGCCACGACAAATTGGGCAACGCGGTTGCTTCACCGCTCGGTCCGGCATGGACGGCGGCGCCGTCGGCTGCCGCGACGATTTCGCGTGGACCGACGGGACGGGTTGGCTTGAGCTGATTGGCGGCAGGAACGGTCACGGTAGCCGCCACCCCGGGAACGCTCGTCGCGTCGGAACCTCGAGATCGTGCCTCCGCCCGGTGGGGGTACCGGTATGACCACCCCGGGGGGTCGTGTGGGTGAACGGGCGGCCTAAGGGAGGGTGTGCAACGGAGGAAGCCGGATTTCAAGGCTCCAGCGAGGCCCGCGAGGCGTTCAGCGTCAACGCGCGAAGGCGGGGTGGACAGCGATGGTGATCCTCGTCGCTGTCAGCGTTCACTGCGCCGTGCTGGACAGCGCAAGGGTGCCGTGCCGGCGTCGGGTTCGCCGTCGTGAACGGCTGTCACTAGAGCCAGGCCGACCTATTGGGCCAAGGTACGACAATAAGAGGGAGCAACCCGCCCGCGGCTAACAGTGCTTCGAGCGCGCGTGCGCCGGTGGGCCGGGCGAGGAAGTAACCCTGTCCCAACTGGCAGCCCATGTCGCGGAGCCTGTCCCGTTGCTCGGGCTGTTCGATGCCCTCTGCGATTACATCAAGGGAAAGCTTGTTCGCCAGTTCGACGATGCCCTCCAGCACGGGTGCGAACGCTGAGCCGGAGGCGTGTCCAGATACGAACGAGTGGTCGATCTTGAGAATGTCGACCGGGAGGCCGACCAGCGTGCTCAGAGAGGAGAAGCCGGTACCGAAATCGTCGATGGCTATGCGCACGCCGTAATGCTTCCACGCGTTGAGCGATGCGATGGCTCCCTCAACGTTTGCGGTCAGGGCTGTCTCGGTGACCTCGAGCACGACCCTGTGGGCTTCCACGTCCGGGTCGCTGAGGATGCCTTGGACCGCCGCGCGGCTATCTGAGTTGCGCAGTTGAAGGGCGGACAGGTTCACCGAGACCCATAGATTTGCGCACTGCTCCATCTCGTGGCGCCATCGAGCCACCTCGCGACTGGCCGTGTCGAGCACCCAGCAGCCGATGTCGTCAATTATGCCGGTCTCTTCGGCAAGGGGAATGAAGTCTCCTGGGGGAAGAAGGCCGAGAGTGGGGTGCTGCCAGCGCACGAGCGCCTCCACTCCGACAACCTCCCCGGTACCCATGTCCACGACGGGCTGGTACCGGAGGCGAAGTTGGCCGGCGGCGAGGGCGCCAACGAGATCGGTCTTGAGAGCCGCATGATGGACCGAGTTGTCGTACATCTGCGTGTCGAACACTTGGTAGCGCCGCTTGCCGCCGCCCTTGGCCAGGTACATGGCGAAGTCTGCTTGTCGGAGCAATTCGGCGGCATCGGCAGTCTTGGGGTACCTGTGAGCGACGCCGATGCTCACTGCGACATCCTGCATAACACCTGAGACGACGAACGGCGGCCTCAGCGCGCCAAGAATCCGCTGGGCGACTTCGACGGCCGTCGAGCCGCCATCGCCTTCGAAGACCACGATGGCGAACTCGTCTCCTCCGAGGCGGGCCACCAAGTCGTGGGGGCGGACGCACTCGTTGAGGCGGGCCCCCAGTTGAATCAGAACCGCGTCCCCTCCGTCATGACCCAGTGAGTCGTTGACGTCTTTGAAGTCGTCGACATCGATGAAGAGCAAGCTTTCCTGGTACGTCCGACGGTCGCTGCCCGAGCTGAATGATGCCGTGAGACGCTCGATCAGAAAGGCACGATTGGGGAGCCCGGTCAAAGAGTCGTGAGTGGCCCGATAGGTAAGGATCTGGTGACTGTCATGGAGGGCGCCGGCCATACTGTTGAAAGCTTCGGCCAACTCTCCGAGCTCATCGCGCCGCGCCACTTCGATGCGATGTCCATAGTCGCCGGCTTTCAGCTTCACTACGCCCTGGTGCATGTGTGCCACTGGGCGCACTAGGTACGTGGACATCCGCCGCCGGAAGTACACCTTGGCCGTCAGAGCAACACCGAAGAAGGCGGCGAGAGCGATATACAAGATCCACTCAAGTCCTGCAGCGTTCGCCAATCCCGTGTGTAGCGAACTGAGCGATGGCTTTTGAAGGTCGTCCACGAGTCTTCGTGTCGTGTCGCTGTTCTCCCCGAGTTTGGCTTGTGCGAGGCTTTGGTCGGGGCTTGAGGGAACGCTAAATGTTTGCCCGTGAACCCAGAGTCCGGCGTTCGTCATCGCGGTTTGCCACGCTGCCCGGGCCTGGGACAGCAATGTGGAACCACCGTTCATTTTCGAGAAGAGCTGGAGGACTTCATCGAATCGGCGGGAGATATCCTGCTGTTGGTGCAGGAACACCGCCTTGTTCACTGGCACCCCGGCCAACAGTTGGTGCGCGGCGCCTTCATGGGCAACAAGCGCGGTGTCAAGACTCGAAATCGCGGTCGCTTCCCGGTCGAACTGCTGTGTGGTGCCGCTGAACTGGCCTACGAGGTGTTGAACCCCCGCGAAGGTCCCGATGCTCGCCACGAGCGACAGCACCAGCATGATCGTGAACGCCCTGGACCACTCACGTTGCAGACTCCACGTGCGGCCTGGCTCAGCGACGTCGAACCCCTTTGGCTTCACCATGTCGACCACGGCACGGCCTGGGGGGTGCCGTTGGGTGCCGTTGTGGAAGGGCGGACGCGTGGGGCGGATGTGACGACGGCCTCCGCGCTGACCGCAAGCGGAGCGATCCCGCCGGAGCTCCTGCCGGGACGCCTAGCCATGCAACCTGGTGATGGGACCACTCGGTTTGAGATTAACGCCTCTTGGGTCTGTGCCGCGAGAGGTGAGGTCGAGCCTCGGCGGCGGGGCGACCAATGCCGCGCTCTGTCCAAACCAGTCGTTCCCCTCTCAGGGGTGTTCTGTTCAATCGACATATCGCGGC
>JADGPH010000168.1 GCA_017882555.1 Thermoleophilia bacterium | reverse complement strand
GGCGATCCGACAGCGGTCGTCGATTCCTCCGGCGGTGTGCTTGGCCTGTCGGGTGTGTCGTGCTTCGACGCATCGGTGATTCCGAGGATTCCCTCGGCCAACACACACCTCGCCGTCATCGCCCTCACCGAGCGCTTAGCATTGGATTTGAGGCGTCGTCGCACGGGCGGCGTGGCGTAGCTTGCTCCCGCAAAGCTTGGTCTCGGACTCGTGCGCAGCGACTCGCGCGCGCGCCCACCTGTCGGAGGACTAGTCTGTGGCGAATACGGTGTTTTCATGCGACCCAACTGGAGAACTTCTCGTGCCTAGCCTGCCACCAGCTGCCGACCCGTCCACGAAATATGTCGCGTCGATCGAAACCGACGCCGGCGTCATTGAGATCGACCTCTGGCCGGACCTCGCCCCCCAGACGGTGGGAAACTTCGTCGGTCTGGCGGAGGACGGCTTCTACGACGGGACCATCTTTCATCGGGTGATCCGCGGCTTCATGGTCCAGGGAGGATGTCCTCAAGGGGACGGACGCGGCAGTCCGGGCTACCAGTTCGGCGACGAGTTCAACGCACGTAGGTTGGTACGCGGGGTCGTCGCGATGGCCAACGCCGGACCGAACACCAACGGGAGTCAGTTCTTCATTGTCACCGCTCCCGCGACGACGCACCTCGACGGCGCACACACCGGGTTTGGCGAAGTGATCTCCGGCATGGAGGTCGTCGACGCCATCGAGGGAACGGCGACCGGTCGCGGTGACCGCCCGATCACAGATCAACGGGTCGTGACGATCACCGTCACGGCGTCCGACGGCGCGTAATCGACATCCCGACCCGATGGCGCGCAGGCCGACAAGGCGCTAGAGGCAGGACTGTGGCGACGTCCTCACCGGCGTGGGAGGTCACGTTCTTGCGTCGTGCCATGGGCTCATCCCAGGCGCACATCGTGGGTCGGCTGGTGCTCGAGGCGCCCGACCTGGATCATGCGCGTCGAGTCGCCGAGCACGCCCTTACCGAACGGCGGGAGCAAACCCGCCGCAACGGCGAGACGTCGGTGTGGTCCCTCGGACTCCTGCGACCTCTCACGCCAAAGGCTCCGGGGACCAAGCGCTACCGCGTAACCTTTGCCCTCTGGAAGCCATTCGACGACCACTTCGAGCGGATCGATGTCCGCGAACTCGAACTGTGGGCGGCGAATGCGGCCGGGGCCAGGCGCCTTGCCCAGCAAGAGATCCAGTTGTTGAGCGACTATCGGCCATCCTGGCGCATCCGCAGCGTCAAGGCGATCCCGCCCGACGAGCGGACATACGCGCCAGCGTAGTCAGGCCGTGTGCACGCGGCGCGCGTAGACCAGCTGCTCGATCTTCGGGCGGGCGCCACCGTAGCCGCTGTCGCGGATGCCGCCGACGACGAGGTGCGGGTCTTGGTAGAGGGGGCTCTCGTTGAACAGCACGCGGGCGACGCGCAACGATCGCCGAATCAGCTCATGGTCGGCGGGTGTCCCCCCGAATACGCTCGCGCCAATTCCGAGCTGGGAATCGCGTGCCAGCACAACAGCGTCATCGGTGCTGTGCACGAGCGCGATGCCCCGAACCGGCGCAAAGATCTCGCTGCGCCACAACCGCAGACGTCCGAGCTGGTCGCGGGGCAAGAGCACCAAACGAGGAATCGTCTGACTGGGCCGTGCGGGATCCGGAACCCTCCCGACCACAAGCTCGCCACCTGCCGCGAGCGCCTCGGAAAACGCCAGCTCTGCCAGCGTCTGATCCCCCAGGGTCTCCCACGAGAGATCCGTCGCGGGATCCTCCGGGTCACCGATCACGAGCCGCGCCACTGCCCGCCCCAGCGCGGGACGAAGTGCCGGCCAGAGCGTCTCGTCGACCAGAATCCGCTTGGCCGAAAAGCACAGCTGGCCGGCGTTTGCGAACGCGCCCAACACGATCGCATCCGCTGCATCGGCAACATTCGCGCCCGGCAATACGATCAGCACATCGTTGCCCGACCCTTCGGGGATATACGGCCGCAGGATCGCGCCATTCGCGTAGCCCGCCGCGAGCGTCGCCAGGTGCTCCTTGCAGGTTGCCGTTGCGGCGTGGGCCACGATCGCGTCGATACCGGGGGCCACCAGCAGCTCCCGCACAGCCTCGAGATCGCAGTGTGCAATGCCGATCACGCCATCCGGCCACGGGGCCGCCAGCGATCGTAGGACACGTTCGGTCGTCGTGGCCACACGCCGCGACGGGCGACAGATACATGCATTACCCGCCACGAGCGCAGACATGCTGACAACGGTCGGAACCCAAATCGGGGAGTTCGCCGAATGCAGCCCGAGGACCACCCCGAACGGCAGCCACTCCAACAGCGTCGTTCCCGATGTTGCCGGGACCACGCGCGGACGAATCGCCTCGGCAAACGCAGGCAGAGCATCGAGCAGCAGCAAGGCCGACTGCAGCTCGCGCTCGACAAACTTGCGGGGCATCTTCGCCTCACGGACTGCAGACTCGACGATCGCCGGCCCGTCTTGGGCGAGTTGCCGTCGGCTACAGTGTGCACGGTCAAGCCGCTCGTCAAGCGACAGCTCCGCGACCTCACGGCACCGCCGGGACGCATCGTCGACAAGCCCTGCGAGCCACTCTTCCATCAGATGGACTCTAACGATCTCCTGCCGCCCGGAATCTTGGTCCACGGCAGCCCGCGCGAAATCGGCCGGCACTTTGCCGCGATCGCCCTCATGCAGCCGGTCGACCGGACGGTCGATGGTGTGATCTGCGCCCCGCGCGCAGCACCCGAGCTCGCCGCGCGGGGACTCGCGCGATGCAGGCTCCCCGTCACCAGCTTGCGCGATCCTCCGGGCTGGCCCGATCCGCCGGCGCAAACCGTTGCTAATTGGTACATCAAGAGCCCCGAGCACATCGGCGCCCCCGCAGGGTTCGACGAACTCGTCCAAGTCGCGGGGGAGGGATTCGGCACATGGCCCCATCCCACCACCCTGCTGTGTCTGGGAGCCCTTGGATTACTCCCCGACGGACCCGCCATCGACCTGGGATGCGGGTCCGGACTTCTCGCCCAGGCGTGGGCCACGACACGCGGTCCGGTGACCGCCATCGACATCGACAACCGGGCGATCACCCAGGCCCAGTCGTCGATGGCGCACGCCGGACTCGACACCCGTGTGGACTTTCGTTGCGGCCCAATCGGGCGGCTCCTTCCGGGCGCCCTCGGCACCGTCCTGTTTGCGAACGTCCCGCCCATCGCGCATCACGAAATCATGGCCGCGCTGCGCCCGAACGGGCAGACGCTGTTGATGTCGGGGCTCCGCGTCTCCGCGGCCGCACCGATCCTGGACGCGTACACCCACCTCGGCTTCCGCATTGCCCGTGCATCCGAGTCCGACGGGTGGGGATGCTGGGTCCTCACGCACCCGCCGACCGCGACCCGCAGTCGGTCTGCAAAAAAAGGCAACAATCACCGGTAATCTCACCCAGGTGGACATGCAGCCGGGATACGAGCGGCTTCAGCATCTGCTTGAGGCGGCGCAGCAGCCCGTCGTGTTGACCGGCCTCGGGTTTGGGCAAGAGATCGACGTGGAACTGCACGCCGGCCAAAGCGACTGGGCGCACAGCGCGAGCCTCGAGACCCTCCTCGTCGACCCGGCGGGGTTCTGGGCGTTCTACTACCCGGCGGCCATGGAGGTCTCCCGACGCCAGCCCTCGGCCGCCCACATCGCGCTGGCGCGCATGCAATCCCGCGGGCTGGTGTCCACGATCATCGCGCAATCCGCCGACCACCTGAACACCAAAGCCGGAGCGGCCGACGTCATCGAAATGCACGGCAACATCCTCACCGCCAAATGCGAGCGCTGCGGCGAGCGGTACGGACTGCCCGAGATCGGGGCGTTTCTCGAGCATGCCGCCGACGGCGTGCCCCGGTGCACCACCCCCGAATGCGGGTACCCCTTGCGCCCCTCCGGCACCCTTTGGGGCGAACCGCTGCCCGATGAGGCGATCACCAAGGCGTGGGAACTCGCCGCCAGCGCCGACGCATTCATCGTGATCGATTCTTCGCTGCGCACGATCCCGATCTCGCTGTTGCCATCTGTGCCTCTTACGCGGGGGGTGCCGCTGGCGATGATCGGACGAACAGCGACGCAGTACGATCGCTACGCACAGGTCGTCATTCGCTCAGCCGGCGCACCCGTGATCGAGGCCCTCGCCGAACGAATGCTCGGAGCGCCGTAGCGTTCCCGCGCGCGGGGCGCCGCAGGTCCTACTCGGTAGCGTCCGGATCGACGACGAACTTCTGGCTGTAGTAGATGTCGCCCTCGTGGCCCAGCTTCATACGTCGGAGCGTGGCCTTGACCCGTGTGCCGACCTGGACGTCTTCCAACGCCGTGTCGACGACGGGAGCCGGTAGCAACACCCCTTCATCCATCGTGATATGTCCGACGACGTACGGCTCCTGGCCCAGAAAGTCACGCGGCGGGTAGTACACGACGGTGTAGTTCGTCAGGGTCCCCCGGCCGTCGAGGAACACCTCCGTGAGCTCTTGGCCGCCGCACTTGTAGCAGTGGAACTTCTCCCACCACGGGCTGATGACGTTGCAGCTCGCACACCGCATCCCATACAGCCGCAGCTTCGGAGGGCCCAGCCGCGAGAACTCAACTGCGGAGACGGTCACCCTTACTCTCCTTCGATGCGCTGAAAGATGTGGATGGCTCCAACCGCTCCCGGCCCACCGCGGCAGGCGGTGATCCCGACCTCGGGATTTTGCGACTGGATGCCTTCTGGCGCGGTGCCCCGAAGCTGCTCGATGATATCGACGGCTTGGGTCGTGCCGGTTGCGCCGAGCGGGTGCCCCTTGCAGAGCAAGCCGCCGGAAAGATTGACCGCGACCTTGCCGTCCATCCACGTCGAACCATCGGCCGCACCCTTCCAACCGTCCCCGGGAGCGGCAAACCCAAGGCCCTCAATCCCGAGCGGTTCCTGGACGGAAAATGAGTTGTAGATCTCCGCGACATCGATGTCGTCGGCCGTGACCCCAGCCATCGCGTATGCACGGGTGGCCGGCCGGTTGAACAACTGGTAGGCGTCCTCAAGGGTGTCGGTTGAGGCGTACCAGGTGCCCGTCGCCATCTGGCTCGCGGTGACGTACACCTGCGGCCTGTCGGGCTGATCGCGAAGGATGTCTTCGCGACAGAGCACAATCGCCGAACTGGCGTCGGTCATGGGACAGACTTCGTAGAGCTTGAGCGGGTCCGCGACCTTGGCCGACTTCATCACTTCTTCGACCGTGCATTCAAAGCGCAGGTGCGCGAATGGGTTGCGCGCCCCGTAGTGATGGTTCTTGACCGCCGTGTGGGCGAGGTCTTCTTCGGTAATCCCGTAGACCTGCATGTACTTGCGGGCGGTCAAGGCCACGCCCGACGGGAAGGTCAGCCCGGAGAAATACTCTTCCTTGGAGTCCGCGGCCTGGGCGATGATCGACGTCGCCTCAACCGTGGCAAGGTCGTTCATCTTCTCGGCGCCGACAACCATGACGGTGTCGTACAAGCCCGAGACAATCGCGACCAGGCCAAGGTGCAGGGCCCAGGCCCCGGTGCCACATGCCGCCTCAACGCGCACCGCACCGGCAGGAACCACACCCAAGTGATGCGCTGCCATCAAGCCAGTCGAGTTCTCGTAGTTGAACCCCACCGACCCCACGTTGCCGACGTACAACATCTCGATATCTGACGGCGACACGCCCGCGTCCGCAAGCGCACCGCGTCCGGCCTCAACAATGAGGTCACGGAGACTCTTCGCATGCTGAATCTTGTGGGGGGTTTTCCCAATACCCAAAACGCCTACGCGCATGAAGATTCTCCTAGTGCGGTTCGGCTTGTCGGCCGCGAGTCCAAAGGTAGTACGTACCGAGGTCGATCGCCTCGCCCGGAATCCTGTCGCTGATCCCGAGGGCGGGTGGCGTCGAGACGATCTCAACGACCTGCGCGGTCGCCTCACCGGCGCCGTAACTGACCGCGAGCACTCTGTCGCCCGCTGCGGAGTGATCGAAGCTCAACGCCAGGGCGACGCCGAGCGACGCCGCTCCCAGGTTGCCAATCTCACCGACGAAGCTCGTGTGCGCCAATTGATCTGCGCTCACGCCCGCCTTACCTAGACCGCGCAACACCTGCGGATGCGGCTGGCTGGCCGCCACATGGCGGTAGGTCGACGTTGGATCGCCCGACGCCTTCTCGAGGCCCTTGATCGCTCCGGTCATGACCTTCTGCGAGGCCTCCGAGAGCACTTCCATCCGGTAGCGCGGCTCCCGCTCACGCGCCAGGAACCAGACATCGTAGATCTCTTCAGAGGCCCTCGCACTTGCACCGAGCCGTGCAAAACCGCCGCTCTCGGTAAGCAGGAACGCCGCGGCACCACCGGCAGCAAGGGTGTCGCAGACCCGCTCGTCGAAGCTGACCACGTAGTCGGATGCGACCACCAGCACCGATCCCACCGAGGAGACCAGCGCCCCGGCGAGTGCAAGCGCATCGCTCAGGCTCCCCGGATGGCCGGAGATGTCGTACGGAACTGTTGCGTCGGACAGCCCCAGCGCGCGCGCCAGCGTCGCGGACATCTTGCGCATCCCAAACGGAGGCGACATTGAGACCGCGACAAGCGCGCCCGGAGCGCGATCGTCGCCCAAGGCCTGATCGGCAGCCTCGTAGGCCATCGTCAGCGAGTCTTCATCGAGCGCCGGGATGGACAGCGTGCGCGAACGCGGCCGCCCGGGGCGCCCGAAGAACTTCTGGACGTCCCCGAGTGGAGCGCGATATTTCGGTAGGTACGCGCCGTAGCGCGAGATCTCGGCCACTGCCGCTCCTAACGCTTCACCTTGATGCCCGCG
>JADGPH010000023.1 GCA_017882555.1 Thermoleophilia bacterium | reverse complement strand
GAGCACAACCGGATGCCGGTACGGCGCAACCAGCACGCTCGTCCCAAGCCCGATGCGTTCGGTGACCGCTCCGGCCCACGTCAGGACGGTCAACGCGTCATGGAAGACCGCGGGTGGACCCGTGCTGTCGGGCGTGAGGATGAGGTGATCCGAGACCCAGAGGTCATCAAGTCCGGCGCGTTCGGCGGCCTGCGCGACGCTCGTAATGGCGGCCGCCGCGACGGGTATCCGAAATTGGGGCAGGTGCAAGCCGAGGCGCACCTCGTGAGGCTACTGCGCCGCGGCTTCTGGCGGGGGCGGACCCGCAGACCCGAGCGCCCGGCGAGGCGGGCTGGCGCACGGGCAGCTGTAGGTCGTAGTCTCTGGCGACCCGACCGAAGGAGATCGCGTGGCAAACGACTTTTCAGTATCGATCGACGTGGCCGCTTCGGCGGACGCGGCGTGGGCGCTCGCCGGGGATCCCGTCGGGATCACGAAATGGTTTGCGCCCGTTGCGAGCGTTGCAGTGATCGGTGATGAACGCCACGCGACGATGGGTAACGGCGCGGTGCTCGTCGAGCAGTTGGTGGATCGCGATGAGGCGGCGCGACGGTACGCATACGTCGTGCGCTCAGGGATTCCCGGGCTGACGAGTCACCGAGCGACGGTCCAAGTGGATGAGACCCCGTCGGGTGCCCGAGTGACCTGGCGTCAGGTCGCGACGTCGGATGATCCGGATTACGACATGGAAAAGCGCCTACGTGGGGTCATGACCGCTGGGCTGGAACGGCTGCGCGCGCTCCTCGAAGCGGGCGGCGCGCACGAACTGTCCGAGTGAGCGCGGATGCGCGCCGCCGATGAATCGCCCGCACCGCGGGACCTCCTAGTCGTCCGCGTCGGCGGTCATCTCCGGGAGCTCTCCTTCGCCCGGACGCGCACGGACGAGCCAGTAGGCAGATCCTCCGATGACAGCTCCGGCAAATGGACCGACGATGTAGATCCACAAGTGCGTCACGCTCGGTGCGAACAGGGCCGGGGCGATTGACCGGGCGGGGTTGAACGACCCGCCGGACACCGGGCCGATAACCATCGCTGCGGTTGCGATGAAGCCACCGATGGCGACTGGGGCAAGAGTGCCACTCCACGGGGCGCGGTCGGTCGCGACCGCGCTGATCACGATCACAAACAGTGCCGTCGCGACGGCTTCCAAGACCGTTGCGATGCCTGGCGTGGTGCCGGGTGCGTTGACCAAGTGGCTACTGACGGCGTCGCCGTAGGTGGCGATGACCGCGGCCGCCGCCGCCGCGCCGCCGATGAACTGCGCAAGCCAGTACCCCGGCAGGTCACGCAACGGAAACTGGCGGCCCACCACGAGCGCGACGGTCACCGCGGGATTGAAGTGTCCTCCGGAGATGTGGCCGAAGGCAAACACCATGAGCGCAAGGCCCAAACCAAAGCCGACGGCGACGCCGACGGGACCAATCTGGGTTGGCTGGACGACCGACAGCCCGATCCCGGAGAATCCGATGAAGAAAAAGCCGAACGTGCCGATGGTTTCGGCGACCACACGTTTCCAGTAGGGAAAGACCATGTTGTGACCTGCTCCTCGTCGGAAAGATTCAACCCCAGTGTAATTCCTCTCCCGACCAGACGACCCTCCGTCGGACCGGGACGTATCGAGAGCCGGCGTTCGGTGTGGTGATCTGCATCGGGTCGTCTGGTGGATGCCACCGGTCGCCGGATGTGCAGCACGCGGCGGTCCCGTCTGCTGCGGAGATCCCGGTCCGCACCGGAGATGGGCACTTCCACCGGCCCTCCAGGAACACTGCAGCGGTGCGCGACTATCGCGGCGAAGGCGGTCGAGTACGACACGGGGAGGGCCTCGGGGCGCTACCCCCGAGGCGTGTCCTACGCTGTTCAGCACCGAACCGAAGGACGAGGGAGTGCACCTTACGATCCGCTATATCGACGGCTGCCCGCACTGGCAGCTGGCACGGGACCGGCTGCGCGCCGCTGTCCGAGAACTCGGGTTGGGCGATGTCCCGCTCGGGCTCGAGATCGTGACCACCACGACCGAGGCGGATCGGTTGGGTTTCCGGGGCTCTCCGACGATCTTGATCGATGGGACGGACCCGTTTGCCGGGCCGAGTATCCCGGTGGGTCTGGCCTGCCGGGTCTACCGGACCGAACGTGGAGCCGAGGGTGCACCGAGCGTTGCTCAGCTGTTGGATGCGCTACGCGCGGCGGGCGTCGCGTCGATCCTCGGGGTCGATGAAGCCGCTGACGAGCCGGTCCCGGCATCTGTTCCGCCCGAGGCTGGATCCCCGGGCCTGTAGGCACGGCGAGCGGCAGCATCATCGGTGTCTCCGGATCCGCGCGGCGGAAGGGATGCCGACGACGGGTCCGCTACCCTCGTGTGGTAATCGGCGTTGGATTGGCTCGGCCTGGGCAGTACACCGAGGCAGTCCGCGCTCCGGCAAAGGTTTCGGAAATGTGGACAAACGCGAATGGCCTCGTCGTCGCAGGGCTCGTGGGAACCGTTGTCGGGACGGTGGGCACGGTGTTTGCCGCCGTTGACGGTCGAAAGTCGTCCCGCAGGGTTCAAAGAGTCGCGTCCGAGGCACGGGCGGCTGCCGAAGAAACCCAACAGGCCGCTGACCTGATCAGTTCGCATACTCACCAACTGGTCGTTGTGTCGCGCGCGCAGCAGATTACCGAGATGGAAGTCGCTCTCAGCACGATGCTTGCCTCCTACGAGCCCTCTCCAGGAAAGAGCCCTCCCAGCGCGTCTCTCCTGCTGGACCACCAACGAGCGCTCTGGTCTGCCGGGGGAAAATCGGCGGAGGCACTTAGGCTTCCCGTGCCCGCCTACGCGGAGCTGGAATCCGCACTGATGGAGACTCTGGACGGTCTGAGTTCAGTCGATGCCGAGCCGACGTGGGCAGCGGTGCACAGATTGCGCTCGCTGGCGTGGGAGGCGGCGCGGGAACTCGGCAAGCTTCCTCCGGTGCCGTAGGTCGGCGCGCAGACGGCACGCCGATAGGGCACCCTTGATGGTATGACCACTCATCCGATCAGCACCGAGCCCAGCGAGCCCGCACAGTTGCGTGCGGGTCGGCCCGACGACACTGCCGCGATTGTCGCCCTGATCGAACAGGAGAATCACCGCCCCGCCGATCCCGGGCAGATCTCGCGGCGGCTTGCGGGTCTTCCATCGGTCATCGCCGAGCAGAACGGCTGCGTAGTGGCATTTCTATACTGCCGACGCTTCTCCCCGGACATGGTCGAGTTATCGAACATGGTCGTCGCCTCGACTGCGCGTCGGGGAGGCTTGGGGGCGCGCATGGTGTCGATGATCGAGCCGGAACTTCGCGCGCTCGGGTATCGGGCCGCGATCTTCGTGAACTGCCGACTGCACCTTGGCGCAACGGATGAGCGCGTCGCCGCATCGCGGGCGTTTTGGCTGCACCAGGGGTACCAGATCGTCTTCTCGACCCACGGCTCGGCCGTCTTCACGAAGTTTCTCGATCGAGCAGACGTGGGCACCTTGGAATGATCCGGGAACCGGCGCCCGAGGAGCTGAGCTGTTCTGAATCATCCTGGAGGCGCCAGCGCGTCCGGGAGAACCCGCTACTTAACGGCCGGCGCGGATCCGCCTGGCATCGTGCGCGTCCCGCTGAAGGGCTTCTGCGTCGAGGTGCGCTGCTGATCGAGATCCCTTCAAGACGTCGTAGACGCGGTGATCGCAATGGGATTGCTCAGCGGTTTGGGACATTGACCGGCCGGCAGTTCTACACTCCCCCCACCACACGACGTATTGGGGGGCGCTAGATGGGCAGTTTCGGGGACGAGGTCACGGAGACGGATCGCTGGATGCAGGGCGAGCGGTTCACCGGTCTGACGCGCGCGTATTCGGCTCGGCAAGTTGTCGAGCAGCGAGGCGTCATTCCGACCGACTACACGGTCGCTCGCAATGCGGCTGAGCGCTTCTACGCGCGCTTACGTGAACTCTTTGACGACCGTCGGTCGATCACCACGTTCGGGCCGTACTCGCCGGGGCAGGCCGTTGCGATGAAGCGTGCCGGCATCGAGGGAATCTACCTCGGAGGATGGGCGACCTCCGCAAAGGGGTCCGCCGACGAGGATCCCGGACCGGATCTGGCGAGTTACCCCTTGAGCCAGGTGCCCACCGAGGCGGCCGGGCTCGTGCGTGCGCTGCTGGCCGCAGATCGGAACCAGCACTTTGCGCGCGCGCGAATGACCGAGGACGAGCGCGACCGCACACCCGAGATCGATTTTTCGCCCTTCATCATCGCTGATGCCGACACTGGCCACGGTGGGGATGCTCATGTGCGCAATCTGGTTCGGCGGTTCGTCGAGGTCGGCGTGCCCGGCTACCACATCGAGGATCAGAAGCCCGGCGCCAAAAAGTGCGGCCATCAGGGCGGGAAGGTCCTGGTCTCCGAGGATGAGCAGATCAAGCGCCTCAACGCCGCTCGGTTTCAACTGGACATCATGCGTGTGCCGGGAATCATCGTCGCCCGGACCGATGCCGAGGCCGCGAACCTCCTGGACGGCTGTGGGGATGATCGCGACCAGCCCTTCATTCTCGGGGCGACAAACCGGGCGGTTCCCCCATACAAGACCGCGTACCTCGCCGTGATGCGACGTCTGCACGACGTAGGCCTCGACGAGATCAACGGCCACCTGATCTACGCGGTCTCCGATGAGGAATACCGGGACACCGACGCGTGGCTCGCGAAGGTCGGGCTCCTCGCCGCCATCGACGAGGCCGCCCGTGCGCACCTGGCCGATCCGTTGTCCGAGCCTGGGAAGACGCTCGACGGAGTCGCCGATCGGTTCATTGAGGTCTGGGAGGCCGAGGCCGGGCTCATGACCCTTGGGCAGGCAGTCGCCGAGGCCATGGCGTTCCAGGCCGACGAGGGCGTTGAACTCGAGATGACCCCCGACGAGTGGCAGGCCTTTGCTGCCACCGCGTCCTGGTACACCGCGAATGCCAAAGCGAGGGCCCTTGGACTGGAACCCACCTGGGACCCCAATCTCGCCAAGACACCGGAGGGCTATTACCAAATTCAGGGCGGTGTCGCATACGCCGTCGCCAAGTCACTGGCAGCGGCGCCCTTCGCGGACCTCTTGTGGATGGAAACAAAGACGGCCGACCTCGCCGAAGCGCGCGAGTTCGCCGATGCCATTCACGCGGTCTTTCCCGACAAGATGCTGGCCTACAACCTCTCGCCATCGTTCAGCTGGGACACGACCGGAATGACCGACGACGAGATGCGCCGGTTCCCCGAGGAGCTGGGCAAGTTAGGGTTCGTCTTTAACTTCATCACCTACGGTGGCCACCAAATCGACGGCCTGGCCGCCGAGGAATTCACCACCGCGCTTCGCGAAGAGGGCATGCTGGCGCTGGCTCGGCTTCAGCGCAAGTTTCGTTTGGTGGAGTCGCCCTACCGGACCCCCCAGACCCTGGTCGGTGGACCGCGCGCGGACGCCGCGCTCGAGGCGGCGTCGGGCCGGACGGCCACGACAAAGGCCATGGGGGTGGGCTCGACACAGTTCCAGCACCTTGTCCAGACCGAAGTCCCGGTCAAAGTGCTCGTCGAGTGGCTCACGAGCTGGCGCGAGCACTACGGCGTTGAGGGCCCGCTGACAGTGTTGCTGCGACCGCATAGGGCCGGCGCGGAGTTGTTAGAGCTCAGCGTGCTCGGTCCGTCGGACGAGAAGTTGGCAAACATCATCTTCGCGACGATTAAGGATCGCCGAGGTCGCTCGATCCTGTCGGTGCGGGATCAGAACACCTTCGACGACTCGCTGCGCCGCAAGCGGCTGATGGCCCTCTTGCACCTGTTCCTGATCCATCGCTACAAGCCCGAGTCGATCCACTACCTGACGCCCACCGACGACAATCACCGACAGTCCAAGAGCATGGAGCGACTCGGGATCTTCCGGTCAACCAGCGATGAGGTTGGCGAGATCATCGTGGCCGATATCGATCCCGAGGTGATCAAGGCTCTGGTCACGTCCCCGAGCGAAGCACGGGAGCGGCTTATCGCGAAGGTCTGAGTCGACCCAGAACAGATCAGCTGGCGGTCTGTGGTGCCCCGACGACG
>JADGPH010000167.1 GCA_017882555.1 Thermoleophilia bacterium | reverse complement strand
CGCATATTGGCGTATCGCATGACTGATCCATCGGGACCGTCGGTCACCGAATCGATCGCATTCGTGTTCGGCGGCGGCGCCGGCCTCGGTGCGATGCAAGTTGGGATGTTGCGGGCCCTGATCGAGCAAGGGATTCATCCGGATTTCGTGACCGGGACCTCCTCGGGGGCGCTCAATGCAATCATGTACGCCGCCGATCCCACCATCGCGGCCATCGATCGCCTGGAGCGTCTCTGGCTTTCGACGCGTCGGAGCGATTTGTTCCGGGTGCGTCCATCGGCGGTTGGTCGGGGCTTGTTTGGCTCCTCGCCGTCCCTGGCATCAAATGCATCCCTGCGACGTCTGCTCGAATCCAACCTTCCTGTCGAGTTTCTGGAGGACACCAAGATCCCCGTGGCGATCGCGCTGAGCGACGCGTACGCCCGCAGCGCCGTGGTGGTCCGCGCGGGTCGCGCAGTCGATTTGGTCCTCGCGTCGAGCGCCGTACCCGGACTGTTTCCACCGGTCGAGATTGATGGGCATGAATACGTCGATGGTGGACTCGTTGCGGATCCGCCCATTGCAGCGGCTGTGCAGTTGGGGGCCACGCACGCGTACGTGCTACCGGTGGGTTGGCCCATCGTCGAGCCGATGACCGGGAATGCGGCGGCACGGGCCACCGATGCGGTCGATTGGTTGTGCTGGCGGATCGCTGAGTTCGAGCTCAAGCGTTGGTCGGCCCATTGCGAGATCCGCCTCTTGCCGTCGCCGTCGACGCGCGGGGTTGCGCCCTTTGATCTGCGCGCCACACGGCGGCTCATCGACGAGGGGTACGCGTTGACCACCACTTGGCTCGAGGCGTTCGATGCGACGGCCTCCGACGGTGCCGAGCCCATCTCGGAGAACCGGTCGACGCCCGGAGCGACCTCCCATGGCCGCGCGTCGAATCTCTTGCGGCGCGGACGTGAGATCCTCGCCCGGGTTCGCGCCAACTAACCGTTGCACGGAGCGAACACGCAGTTCGCTCGGGGCATCGAGAGGAGTGCATCCACCATAGGAGCACCGTTGCGATTGGGCGCAATCGCTTCAGGCTGAGAGTGACTTGTGGCGCGCGGTACTACGTCTTGCGTTACTACGTGGTACGTACTAGCCTCAGAGCATGTCACCATCAGCGCGTTCGAAGGTCGCACCGTCGGGTCGATCAAACGACCCACCGGTCTTGATCCTGACAAGCCTCGCCGCAGGGCCGAAACATGGCCATGCGCTACTCCTCGATATCGAAGCGTTTGCGGGCGTCAGGCTTGGGCCCGGGACGCTGTATGGGGCAATTGGACGGCTTGAGGAGCGGGGTCTGATCGAGGCCGCAGGGCCAGACGGTCGGACGCGTCCCTACCTGCTGACCACCAGCGGGCGCGACCTTCTGGAGGCCACGCTCGCCGAGCTTCGCACGATCGTTGACGAGGGGACCCGACGCCTGTCCCGCGCATCACAGCTTGCAAGCTTGGGGGGCGAAGCATGAACGGGGTCGTGTTGCGTGCGCTGCTGTGCGCATATCCGCGCGCGTGGCGTGAGCGGTACGGCGACGAGCTCGCGGCACTCATCGCGCAGATGGGCGACGAGCAACGTCTGACCTGGAGGATCGGCCCGAACATCATTCTCGCGGGAGGGCGAGAGCGGTTGCGTGCGCTGGGTCTAGTCGGTGACCGCCTGACCCCTGAGGACCGAGCCAAGGACGGTTGCCTACTCGTGCTCTGGGCGTGGATGCTCTTTGTGGTCGGCGGGGTTATCGTCCAGAAGAGCTCTGAGCATTGGCAGAGTGCGATTCCGGCATCCCACCAGGGCCTCCCCGCAGTGGCGTTCCAGACAGTGGCGGCAGCCGCAGCGCTCGGCGGCGTCCTCGTGGTCGCGGGGATTGCCCTCACGCTGTCGAGCGTGCGGGTGTTTGTTCGGGCAGGCGGCTGGCCGATGGTGCGACGCGCCGTGTCTCGCGCCGCAGCTCTCACCGTTCCCACGGTGGCCGGCGGTGTCGGTCTCATCCTCTGGGCGCATCGACTGACGACCGCGCAGCGTAACGGACTCGACCACAGGTACCTGGCGGCATTCGGCGTCGTGGCGTTGATGATGCTCGCCAGTCTGGTTGCGTGGACGATGGCGGCTGCGGCGATTGCTCGCCAGATTGGCTTTACCCGGAGGCTCCTGAGGGTCGAGGCCACCGTCGCGGCGGCGGTCACCGCGACGATGACCGTGATGACTATCGCCACAGTTGCGTGGTGGAGCGCCGTTGCGCACGCGGCACCCTGGTTTCTCGCGGGCACTCCGCCGGGATCCTCTGGCTCGGTGTTGCCGCCGGATCTGGCCACTGCCGCAGCGCTGATGTTGATCGCCACGATGCTTGGCGTGGCGGGAACCAGAAACTCGTTTCGCAACGTACGCGTTGAGCGAATACCGACGTAGCCGACCACCACCGACCACGCCGGGCCATGATCGGCGGTGGTCGCACCGCGTCGGGCGGCGGCCGTCGAGTCATCGACGCCACGCGCCGTTGGTGGCCCGGCGGACCGCCAGCGCAGGTCTGCGAGATGTGGTCTAATCTCGCGACCATTGTCCGGGCGCCGTTTCCGGTGCATGAGGACGCGGAAGTCCTCAGACGGCAGTGGTCGACGGCGACCCCCGAGACCGGAAACACCCGATGATCGTTGCAGTGCTCGCTCGACTTGTGATCACGGGCCTCGCCTTCGCGGCAGCCGCCCGGCTGCTGTCGGGGGTGCACGTGCACGGCGGGCTCTGGGGGTATCTCGTGATCGCCGTGGTCTTTGGTCTGGTCAACGCTTTCATCGGGACCGTACTGCGCATCGTCACGTTTCCCTTGAAGCTGCTGACGCTCGGCCTGTTCAGCATCGTCGTGAACGCTCTCCTGCTCAAGATCACCGACGCCCTGACGAGCCATCTTCAGATCGACACGTTCTTTTGGACCTGCGTCTGGGCGGCGGTGATCATCAGCGTCGTGTCCGTCGTGCTTGATTTCATCTTGGATTCCGTGCTCGGCAAGTCCGGCCGGCGGGTCAATCGCCGTGCGCCTGCGCGGCACTAGCCGAGGTAGAAACGACGATTGCATGGACTGTCGCTGTCCACCTCGGAACGCCGCCGAACCTTGGGGCCTGCGGTCGCGACCGGATGAGCTGACCCACCGCGCCAGGGCGCCCGTACCGTCCCGTCGCGTAGGGCTCACGACGCTTGTGCAACTGGCGGCCATCGCGAATGGCTTTACCCGGTGGGCTGCGAGCACTGGCGCCCGGTTCGCTGTCCTTCGCGGCGAGATTCTCTGTCGGAGCCGTGAGTAGGAGCGTCGATCCTCACGTGCCGGCACGGCGGGGAGGCGGACCCGCTGCGCGCAGCGGGTCCCATCGATGGTCGGGCGTGAATGACCGGGTGGGGCGTGATCAGTCCGTTGGTGTGCCCTGATGGCACGTGAGCTTCCGTCCGCCGGGGGCACGATCACACACCGAGCTCCAATTGGATCGCTCCGTCTGTCAGGTCATACGCGCGTTGACACACGTGGCGAGTGCGATGTCCCTGGCGATTACGCGGACCGTGAAGCGCACGCGGGAGGTATTCCCCTGGCGGGGGTTGGGAGAATGAGCAACCTCTGAGTGCCGCCCGGAGTGTGTGGCGTGTCCGTTGGGGGTCCGTCCGATCTCGGGGTCGCCCGACAGCCGGTGCGCGGAATGCGGAGTGAGCCCCGTACCCATTCTTCAGCGGACCGCGTGCGGGTGTCGCGGTGCTGACGGCGCACGGCCTTGGGGCGAGATGGGGTGATGAGACCCGATGCATCCGGCGGGGCGCGCCCCGCCGGATGCCCAGCGGACCTATCCGGCTTCCTTGATCACGCCGACGATGTTGCCCTCGGGGTCCTGAAACAGACCGATCTCGACGCCTTCCATCACCTTCTCGGGACCCATGATGCGCGATCCGCCGAGGCTCTGCGCCTGTGCGAGTGCCGCCTCTACGTCCGGGACTTCGACGTAGAAGGTGATGTGGCCGGAGTAGCCCTCCGGCCCCTGTCCGACACCGCCTCCGATGCCGATGCCGATGCCCTCGGCCGAGGTGTTTCCATCCCGCGCGATGATGCCGTAGTTCATCGGGTTGTCCGTCACAATCTGCCAGCCAAACAACTGCGAGTAGTAGGCGCGAAGCGCGGCCGCGTCTCTACCGACTATCTCAAAGTGCACCACTGCCTGTCCCATCGGGGGCCCCCCTTGCAGGTTGTGAGCGCACGCCGCAGGTGCGGCAGATGCACCTTGGGACCACGGTAGACGTTCCGCCGGAAACCGGTCAAGGTCGGGCCATCCCTGTGACAGGCGACGGAGCCCTGCGCCGAGCGACGTCGGCCGTCAGAGTGCAGCGCGTTTGGTTCAGCGAACCGCGCTCGGCCGAACCGCGCCGGCACCCGACCCTGGCGCGCCGTACCGGCCCGATCGCAATGATCGGGAGGCCTCGTCGTGCGCGACTAGGCGCGCAGGATCGCCGGTGTGTCCTGCGTCTCCGATGTGTCGGTCTGCTCGTACTGCTCGCGCATGAGCGGGCTGGAGAGCAAGAAGTCGGCCGTGGCACGATTGCAGGCAATCGGACAGTT
>JADGPH010000166.1 GCA_017882555.1 Thermoleophilia bacterium | reverse complement strand
TGGCTCGACAAGCGCTCGGACTAAGGTAATTCTCAGCACGGTGCGTCCATCGACGCTGCCGGAGATGGCCGCCTGGTGTGACCGCACTAGGCGGCCGTGAGATAGTTACTATAGTTACGAGCATGGCCACCTGCCGGGCGCCACTGTGCACTCGGCACCACACGACCAGAACTGCCCCGACGGCTTGCCCGAACCGGCCGTTCGGGTGGGTCGCTGGAACGGCCCTTTGGCTTACGATCACAAGGGGGGAGACATGAGAGAAGCGGTCATAGCCAGTGCAGCCCGGACGCCGATCGGAAGCTTCAATGGCGGTCTCGCGTCGGTGCACGCGGCGGAGCTTGCAGCGGGAGTCATTAAAGAGGCACTCGCGCGCGCAGGGGTGTCTGTCGACCAGGTCGACGATGTGTTTATCGGCAACGTGTTGGCGGCAGGTTTGGGGCAGAACGTGGCACGTCAAGCCGCGCTTCGCGCCGGAATCCCGGATAGTGTCCCGGCCACCGCGATCAACCAGCTGTGCGGGTCTGGGCTGCGCACCGTGGCGCTGGCCGCCCAGCAGGTCCTGCTCGGTGACGCGGACATCGTTGTCGCGGGCGGCACGGAGAACATGAGCGCCTCGCCGTATCTGCTCGAGCAGGGCCGCAACGGCTATCGGATGGGCCACGGCCAGGTATTCGACTCGATGATCCGTGACGGCCTTTGGTGCGCCATGACCGACACGCACATGGGAATCACGGCCGAGAACATCGCGACCGAGTTCGAGATCTCGCGGGAGGACCAGGATGAGTTCGCCGCCGAGAGTCAGCAGAGGGCCGGTCGTGCGATCCGCGACAACAAGTTCGGCGAGGAAATCGTCAGCGTCTCGGTCCCGCAGCGCCGCGGCGATCCGATCATGGTCGCGCATGACGAGTTCCCCCGGCCGACCACACAGGCCGCCGGACTCGGCAAGCTGCGCCCAGCGTTCGACAAGGCCGGTTCCGTGACCGCGGGCAACGCGTCAGGTGTCAACGACGGCGCCGCGGCGACGGTGGTCATGAGTCGCGAGAAGGCCGAGGAGCTCGGCATCACCCCCCTTGCGACGATCAAGAGCTGGGCCACCGCGGGCGTACCCCCGCGAATCATGGGCATGGGTCCGGTTAAGGCCGTGCCCAAGGCGCTCGCCAAGGCGGGATTGACACTCGATGAGATCGACCTGCTCGAGCTCAACGAGGCGTTCGCGGCCCAGAGCCTGGGCGTAATCCGCGCCCTCGGCATCGACACGGAAAAGACCAATGTCAACGGCGGTGCCATCGCGCTCGGTCACCCGATCGGGGCTTCCGGCACGCGGGTGCTCACGACCTTGCTGTATGAGATGCGGCGCAGAGACCTGCGCTACGGCCTTGCCGCCCTGTGCATCGGCGGCGGCCAGGGCATCGCCATGGTCCTCGAGCGCGAGACCTAGGAGGCTGCGATGACACCGACACGGAGCAACAGGTCCAAGAGGTCCAACCACACGACAAAGGGTGTGACCTCCGAAGAGCAGGAAGATGGCGCCGCGCCGGCCGCCGTTGCCGAAGCCACCTCAGCGAGGCCGCTCGCCGGCAGGGTGGCACTGGTGACCGGCGCCAGCCGGGGAATCGGGGCTGCGACGGCCAAGGCCCTCGGCGCCGAGGGGGCGTCGGTGGCGGTCAACTACGTCCACAGCAAGGGTCCCGCCGAGGAGGTGGCCGCCGAGATCGAGCGCCTGGGCGGCACGGCTACCGTCCTACAGGCCGATATCTCCGACGAAGGCCAGTGCACCACGCTCGTGAACGACACGATCGCGGCGCTTGGAAGGGTCGACATCTTGGTCAACAACGCGGGGATCACCGAGGACGGGTGGTTCCGGAAGATGGACCGGCTCGCCTTCGACCGCGTGATCAACACGAACCTCGGGGCGGTCTTCACGCTGATGAAGGCGGTCATGCCGAACATGGAGACCCGTGGATGGGGCCGGATCGTGAACATGTCCTCGTTCGTGGGACAGACCGGCAACCTCACGCAAGCCAATTACGCGGCGGCCAAGGCCGGTATGCTGGGGTTGACGAAGGTCGTTGCCCTCGAGTACGCGACGAAGGGCATCACGGTCAACGCCGTCGCCCCAGGCTTTATCGAGACCGATATGGTCACGATCATCGCGCCCAAGATCCAGGAGATGTTGCTCGCAAAGATCCCCATGGGGCGCTGGGGCAAACCCGAGGAGATCGCCAAGGCGGTGGTGTTCCTCGTGCGCGACGGCAGCTACATCACCGGTGCCTGTCTGAATGTCAATGGAGGCGTCGTTACCGCCTATTGAACGTGCGCCCGCGGATCGCGCCCGCGATCGGGCGCGATCCGATTCTCAAACGAGCAGGAGCCTGATCCATGACCACGACCACCAAACTGCCCACCCACGCCGACCACGCCGCACCGATTGCCCGCTGGATGGAGATCTGGGGTGTTCCACAGTCCTCTTTCTCGGCCGTCGACGCGTTCGACAACGCGCTGGATGCCTGGAACAAGGCGTGGCAGGGCCCGCTGTCGGCGTGGGCGCCAGGGGGCTCGGCGTCGGGGTATCTCGGAGCGCTTGTGGGCTGGCCGATATCAACGGGGTCCCGACCCGCAGAGCTTTCGCGCCCGGCGCGCACGTATCCGCCGGGGAGGTCGATCGACGCGCTGGAGGTCGGCGAGCAGGCAAGCTTCACGAAGCTGATTACTCAAGCCGAGATCGACGCGTTCGCACAGATCACCGGCGACACAAACCCCGTGCACATCGACGAGGCCTGGGCCGCGACAAGCGTGTTTGAGGGTCGGATCTCGCACGGTCTGCTCACCGCAGGGCTGATCTCGGCGACCATCGGGATGCAGCTCCCCGGGCCGGGCACGATCTACCTGTCCCAGAGCTTGCGCTGGACCGCGCCGGTGCGAGCGGGCGACACGCTCACCTGCACGGTGACGGTCAAGGAACTCGTGCCCGAAAAGAACCGCGCGGTGCTGACCACGGTCGTGAGCCGCGAAGGCGTCGAGGTCCTTACCGGCGAGGCCCTGGTCATGCCGCCCAAGGCGACCTCCTAGGGTCAGCAAAGCCCGTCGGCGGCGACGGACCATGCGGAGGGCGGGCGCTCTTGGTTCCCAGGGCTCACGGCACGGGCCCAAGAACCCATGGCGCCGGAAGATTACTGGGCCCGCGTGTCAGTGGCGCACCCTGGCGGCTGACGCGCCGGGGGGCGTCGTGACCCCGTACGGCACGGGCGCATCGCGATAGGACACCGGCTGGCCCGCCACCAGCACGCGTCGCGGCACGAGTTCCTGTCCCGCCTCGAGCTGCTCAGCGCAGTCCGCACACAGTGGTCCGTCCTCGCCGTCGTGGACGCGTGGTCCGTGGGCCGGATCGACGACACACAGGTCGGCAAAGGGATCTGCTGCCGGGAGCTCCACACCCAGCAGGCCCCCCGCGCGCTCGGCGTCGTAGAGACCGCCACGCACTGACGCTGCCCCTTCGGCGAGCTCGGGCTCGGTCAGACCGTGGTCGACGAGCGCGAGCGCGGCAACGTGATAGGCATGAACGGCTTCGACCAACGCCCGTGCCGCGGTCGTCTGATTCGCGCGCGTGGCGAGCACCACGGCCCGCGCACCGAGTGCATCCACGTACACCTTCAAGATCCCGCGCAACTCCATGACACGATCGCGCGCTCGATGCTCTTCCCTCCGCAAACCCCAGCCGATCGCGAACGCGCCGCCCAACAATGCCAGACCGACCAGCAACACGAGGTCGCGAATGCCGGTGCCGGTGTCGCTCGGCGGGGGTGTGCTGACCTGCGCGGCGATAAGAAGCCGCGCGGCCGGATCGACGACCCGGTCGGCGCCTACGGCCAGCAACGCGTTTTGAACCGAGAGCTCAGACCGTGAGCCCGCCGCGCCAACTGTCCCGTGCGGCGTCGTGACCACCAGCGTGCCCGAATACTTCAGTGCGCTCCGGAGTTGTGCGGCATAGGCGAAGATCTCCAGGCCACCGGTCGATTGCACCGCGGCCAGTTTGACCTTCTCGCCCTGTTTGAGGAGCTCGGCGGCGTCGGCTCGGACCTGCTGGGCGGTGGTGGCGCTGAAGGCGATCGGGCTGACATACGTATTGCCGGTCCGGAGTGCCGCCACGATCCGTGCGTGCTCTGATGTCTGTGCCTCGGCCAAGCCGACCGCACTCAACGCCAGCACCGCGATCACGGCCATGAGGGAGGCGGCACGCATCCGGCCATCGCCGATGACCGCGCGGAGCGTCATGCCCGCAGCGTCTGCTGCCGAGGTCGTCGCCGACGCACACGAATCGCGATCTTGGCCAGCGGGCCGCGCACGCGATCGGAGGCCTCGGCAAGGCCAAGGCGCATGAGAGCAACCTGCCCGGTGCTCCGGACAACCTCGAACCCAAGGTGCTCGAGGAACACCCGATCAAACAGGGTGTGATGGGCGCCGAACCGCTCTGTGTATGGGACGCCGTCGGGGTAGTTGATCGCAAAAGCCTCGACAGCGGCAACATGGCGGCCCTGAAGATCGGCCAGCGCCTCCAGGAACAGGCGCTCGCACGTCCCAGGGCGATCTTCCTCGCCGAGATAGACGCAGGTCACCACGGCGGCATCGGATGACACCGGACCGGCCGGCATCACCCGCGAACGCGGGAACAGCACCCGCGGCCCGTATTGGATCATCCCGCGGAAGACGCCTTGCTCGTGCAGCACCCGACCCCACGGGCCAAACCGCCGCTCCGCCACACGGGCCCACCGCCTCTTGGTGGCGGCTTTGGTCTGGATGCGGGTGCGCTGCCAAAACACGCAATCGCCGCAACATGGCGGCAATTGCCCGGCAACCGCATCGGTGACAGCCAAGATCCGACTCACAGGGCGATCATGCCAGGTTCACGACACATTGCACCCTGTCGCCGCGGCAACGAAGCACAACGGGTTACCGGCATGTGAGCGGGCAACCCGTTGTGGGAGTCGCGGGTTCGCGTGGACTAAGCGCGACCGGCGAGCGCCGGCTCACCGCTGACAACCGACAACACGGGGTCAACCGACACCATGTGCCGCTTGAAGTCCATGATCTTGGTGTCCAGCCCGAGCGCCAGACCCAGCAGTTGGGGCAAGTGCAGCACCGGCATGTTGTAGATCTCGCCATTGGCCACCTCTGCCTTGCGCTGGTATGCGTCCATCGCGAGGTGACAGAGCGGACACGGGGTGACCATGCAGTCGGCACCCGCATCACGGGCCTGCGAGAGCGCGACATGCGACTCCTTGAGGGCCGTGGTCTCGCGGGCCAACAAGATCGGAAAGCCGCAGCACTTCGACTTGGCCTCGTAATCGGCAACCTCGCCGCCCAGCGCCACGATCAGGCGCTCCAGCGACTGCGGCTGGTCGGGATCCTCAAAGCCCATCACCGACGACGGCCGCAACAGCTGGCAGCCGTAATAGGGAGCAACCCGCAGGCCGTTCAGGCCCTTGGGACCCTGGCTCTCGAGCAGCGAGAGGCCCTCCTCGGTCGCGATATACCAGAGCAGATGGGTGACCTCGCGCGTCCCCTCGTAGGGGCGCGAACCGGCCTTGACCAGCTCCTCGTTCACGCTCTCGAGCAGGCGGGGATCTTCCTTGACGAGTTTGTTCGCGCGCCGCAGATTCAACGTGCACACGTTGCAGATGGTCATGATGTCGCAGCCCATGTCCTCGGCCTGCGACAAGATGCGAACGTTCAGCGTCAAATAGAGATTCGGCTTCGCCTCGGCGACATCACCGGCTCCGCAACACGTGGCTGCGGGCATCGGAAGAAGCTCAATGTCCAGCATTGGGGCGAGTGCTTTGGTGGTCGAGTTGAGCTCCTTCGAGCTGAACTCCGCCACGCACCCGGGGTAATATGCGAACTGGCGCGCCACCTAGATCGTCTCCTTCACGTTCTTCATGATCCTCTTGACCTCGTCGAGTCTCGAGATTGTGTGCGGGATCGGCGACGGGGCCTTGCCCTTCGAGATCATCTTGAGGGCGAATGGGAGATCAAATGGGGCCTTGATGGGCTGCGTGAGCGGCACCAGCAGGGTTTCGTTGAGCTTTCCTCCGGTCCGGAGCGATACCAGGAAGGCCTTCGCGTGACGACCACCCGCGTCGCGCATCCCGAGGCCTTCGGCGAAGGCGATCCCGCCGAGCTTCTCGATCGCGTCACGTGGGTCGACACCCTTTGGGCAGCGCTCGTTGCAGTACATGCACCGAGTGCAGTCCCAGATGCCGTGCTCACCCGAGTAGAGCTTGGCCCGCTGCTTGCGCTGGCCATCACGCTCGTCCGCCGCAAAGCGGAAGCCCCATGCAAATGCTGCCGGGCCGACGAACTCGGAATCCGCAGCGAGTGAGTTGCACTCGGAGTAGCAGGCCGCACACAGAATGCACTTGCTCTCGTTGTAGATCTTCTGCATTGCTTCCTTGGAGACAATGCGTTCACGTGCTGGAGCCGCGTCTTCGGGGATCAAATACGGCTTGACCGACTTGAACTTGCTCCAGAACGGCTCCATGTCAACGACAAGGTCCTTGATCGGCTTGAAGTTCCCGATCGGGTCGACGCGCACCGGCTGGCCGCCGTTTTGCTCCTTGAGGTCCTCGACCTGGGTCATGCATGCCAGCACCGTCTTGCCGTTCGCACGACAGGCACAGGACCCGCAGATCGCCGAGCGGCATGAATACCGCACCGCCAGGGTGCCGTCCTGCTCGTTCTGCAAGCGCAGGATCGCGTCCAGCAGAGTCATGTCGGTGCCGTGTTCCAGCTCGTACTTCTGGCGATACGCCTCGTCGCTGGTGTCC
>JADGPH010000165.1 GCA_017882555.1 Thermoleophilia bacterium | reverse complement strand
TCATTGGTGGGGTGCGGCCATGTCCATCGATGGCTGTCACGCCATCTGGGTCGGCGATGTGCGTGTCGCGAGCATACGACGGGACGTTGCCCGTTGTCACCCTCTGCTTGCCGAGTTCGGTCACCTCGCACGCCGGCCGTCGGCGGCGGTCATAGTCGGGCTGCACGGCGTCACAGGGCTCAATTGGCCCGTGGACTGTGGCCCGAAGACGGACGCCGCGGCGTTACCGCCCAACTGGACATATCCCGCCGCGACCCCGCCCGCCCAGTTGGCATTGAGGTCGGTTGGATCGTTGCCGGCCCCAATCGGTGCCCAGTGCGCCGCGATCCCGTCGATCGTCTGCGCGCCGCCGGCATGCATGACCTCCAGCGTGTGGACGGCAAGCGAGATCGCCGAGGTCCAACTGCCAAATACCAGTCCCGGTCCGAGGCCAAACGGGTTGTGGACCGCCGGGCCGGCACCCAGCGTGCCGAGGCGCGTCTCCTGAAGTGCGATCGCGGCCAACAGGCGCGGATCGAGTCCGCTTCCGGCGGCCCCGTCGACCATGGCCTGGCCGAGCCCGATCAGCGGGCTGGCGGGCACCGTGCTTGCGATCCACATATCGATGCGCCGCGCCACCGTGGAGCCCGTGACCGGGTGAGACGGTGCGATCGCGCAGGCGGTCGGCGAGCTCCGAGGTTGCGCGGCCGCAAACGTCGCGGCCAGTGTCATCAACACGATGCCGCCGACCGCCATGGGGGCACCGCAGACCATTGCGAAGACCGCGAGGACGAGTAGCGGTGTCCTCATCGGCTGCGCCAGGAGATCTCGGATATCGGGTCCGGACCACGCATCTGTCAGAGCTATGGATCAGACCGCGCCGGTGAGGGGGTGCGCGATCAGCTGATGTCGCCTGCGCGGGCAACGTCGGTCGTTTAGCCGAGTCCCCGGGTCAACAGGCCAACATCGGCTGGCGCGCGGATGGGTCTGGTTGCGGGCTGCAGGCTCGCGGCGATGCCCACCATCTGGGCGCCGGTCAACGCGCCGCCGAAGGTGTTGGAGACCCAGTACCAGGTGTGGTTCCGGAAGAACCCCACATAGCGCAGAACCGACCCGTCCTGGAAGAGGTCGTAGGTACGCCCGCCCTGTCGGATCACGCTGGTGGGGGCCTGCATTACGGGCGGTCCGGGCATGCGGGTTTCTTGGACGTCGTAGTAGCTGCCTGCCTGGCTGGAACTTTCGAAGACCTCGACCACCGACGGCCATCCGCCTGTGGGTCCACCGGGGATCTTGTAGGCCCGTACGGGCTCGACCGGGTCAAGCCGGGAGTTGACGTTGCGCAGTGACGGGACCAGGAGCGGCAAGCCGAGACCCCGGCCCAGGCTGGTGAGTGCCTGGGCCGGGGCGCTGTCGACCACGAGGCCGTTGGGGATCGCGTTGGCGGCAGCCAGCGCTCGGGCCGCCGCAGCCTTCGCGGTGGCCGTCCCGGACGGCGTGGCGGTGTGGGTCGGGTGGGTCGTGTGGGTCGGGACCGTGATCGACGCCGGCCGTGGCTTGGTCGCCTGCGTGCCTATCGGGTCGAGAAACTCGTGCACCGAGGTGCTGATCTGTTGGGGCGAGGCGAGGTCGTAGCTCGGCTGACCGGGAACGTTGGAGAAACTCACCCGGAGCGTCGTGTGAAAGATGCGCCCGTGCGGAAGCTGCAGCAAGAACTGGCCGATGCTGGCGAGCGTCGAGATGCTGTGGACATCGGTCTGGATGCTGCCCGCAACGGCGCTCAGAAGCAGCGGGACATCCGTGATCCCGAGCTTCTCGCTGGCTTGGCGTTTGAGGTCGATAATGATCTGCTGTTGGCGCGCGGCCCGCACGATGTCGGTATCGGTGTGGCGGAACCGGGCGAACGACAACGCCTGATTGCCGTTGAGTACCTGGTAGCCGGGCTGGAGATCGATCGGAGAGTAGCCGGTGCCCAGCGGGTTGAAGTAGCGCCGATCAACCTGGGTGTAGAGCCCACCGAGGCGCTGCACGATCGTGAAGAAGCCCTCGAAGCCAACATCGACGTAGTGGTTGATCGGGATTCCCAGCGTCTGTTCCACCGTGCGGATCGATAACGCCGGCCCGCCGAGCGCGAAGGCGGCATTGATCTTCTGCGTACCCGCGTACCCGGGAATCGTGACCGCGAGATCGCGCGGCACCGACATGATCGAGATCAGGTTCCGGGGTGGGTCCAGGTGCACCAAGATCATCGAGTCCGAGAGCGTTTCGGAGCCGGGGATCCATGCGCGCTTGTCGCTCCCGAGGATCACGAAGGTGGTCTTCGGGCCCGTCGGCGAATCCAGGACTTTGCGCGCGGCGATGACCGCCGGTGTATTCGGGCTGATCTGGTCCAGCAGACGCTGTGCGGCGCGATCGACGCCCCACGCGACCGCGACCACGAGAGCCAGCAGGGCCCAGAGCGTGTACCCGACGACCCAGGGCCAGCGCCGCCGGCGCCGCGGCAGTCGGAAGTAGCGAACCTGCGGGGTGTGCTCGTCGCCCTGCCCAGTTGTTCCTGACACCGTTGCCACGACCACGCACATTACTGCCTCGCACGGTCGATGCGGCCAAGTCAGGTGACGCCGCGACCTCGGACACGGTGGTTACCGGGCCCGAGGTCGCATGGCGCGGGAGTCGGGGTGCGGAGTGCCGAGCAACAGGTCGGCCGCGCGCTGGGCATGCCCGGCCGCGACGACCACCAGGCGGCGGTCGGTGCGCAGTGCTCGGAGCCATCCGCCGATGTACTCGGCGCTGGCCGGCAAGGTCGCCGGCGCGATGCCCGTGGCGCCGCAGACGAACGCGCTGCTCATCTCGGCCACCAGTTCCTCTTGCGAGTAGTCCGGGGAGCCGAAGGGCGCCGGCGTGACGAGCCCGGTGCGATTGAGCCGCCGGGGGTGCCCGGTGGCATGGGCGAGCTCGTGAAAGAGCGTCGCGTAGTAGGCCTCGGGGCTCGCAAAGTCGCCGCGGCGGGGGATATGGATCGTGTCGGTCGCCGGGAGGTAACAGGCGAGGTCACTCCCCGAGACGATGTGGGGTGGATCGGCCAGGGCCTCGACGACCTCTTCACAACTGCGGATCGTCGGCGCATCATCGGCATCCATCGCGGGGATCGCAGCGGCGGGCAGATCGCATTGGCTGGCGTGGAAGACCGTGTATGTCCGCAACACGAAACTCCGCTGGTCCGGCGTTGCCCCGTCGGGCCGCGCGAGGATCCGCCAGAACAGGACCTGGGTACCGCGCTCGCCCTCGCGCACCCGGCCGCCGAGCATCACTGCCTGACGGTATGTCAGCCACCACGGCGAGGTGCGCCCTTGGCAGGCCAACACCAGCACGTTGATCCCGCGATACGGGCGGCGGCTGATCAGGTT
>JADGPH010000164.1 GCA_017882555.1 Thermoleophilia bacterium | reverse complement strand
GGATACCCCAGGGCCCCGGTGACGCGTGCATCCCGATCGGGATGGACTAGTCTCGACCCAACGCCACGACCAGGAGTGTGAGCTCATGACCGCGCTACCCACGTCGGCACGCCCCGTGATCGAGTCGGGTCATCTGGGCCACGTGGTGACGATGAATCCCGACGGCAGCCCCCAAGTCACCTGCGTCTGGGTGGGCCTTGACGGCGATGAGATCGTGTTTGGGTCGATGTCTGACCGACAAAAGCTGCGCAACCTGCGCCGTGACCCACGAATCTGGCTGTCGATCGCGACCGACATCCGGAACGCGATCGGTCTCGAGGAGTATCTGGTGGTGCATGGAACTGCGCGTGTCACCGTCGGAGGTGGGGCCGAGCTGCTCCAGCGACTCGCACACACCTATCTCGGGCCCGGGGTCAAGTTCCCACCGATGCGCCACTCGTCGCCCGGTTTCGTGGTGCGCATCACGGTTGAGCGGGTCGGAGGCGTCGGCCCCTGGGCGCCGGAATAGGCCGCGCCGCATCGCAGGCGAGGATCGCCTGGGTCGAGGAGCGCGTGGCCGCAGTCGCGTATCGCGCGCCGGTGTGGCCGACCGACGGACGGACGCGAACCCCTTCGGTACGAGGGATTCCAGGACGTTCCACGGGAGCCGAACGCCGGGCACGACATTCGGTGACATCCTGCGAGATGCCAACATCTCATCGGATCATGGTGGACTTGTCTCGACTCGCGGCGACGCCCGATTGTCTGCGGGGAGGATGAGGGCGAGTGCGTTGGCCTTGGTGCCGATTCGGCGTCGTGATCCAATGTGCGGCGCTTACGCGGTGTCGAGCGTCAGGCGTGCGTGGGCTTGGTTGACACCACGCCCACATCGCGTTGTTGGACCTGGCTCGGCCCACTCGATCTCACTACGAGGAGATCGGCCTCACCTGGAATCAATCATCTAGTGGTGCTGCGGTTCAGGTGGTACGGGGGTGTCCCGCCCGATCCGCATGGCGTTGGCTGGCGGCTGAGCGGGGGGGTCTCGGCCCCTTGGCTCAGTCGGCGCCGTGCGGCTCCAGGTGCCTGTTCACCGCGACGACCTCGGTGTCGGTCACGGGTTCGTTCGCGGGTGTGGCTGTTTCGATCCTGTTGCGTCCGGACCGCTTGGCGACATAGAGAGCGGCGTCTGCGAGTCGTTCAAGCCGGTCGAGGGCGCTCGCATGGTCGGGGTAGGCGGCGATACCAAGGCTGGCGGACAGCGACACATCGACGCCCGGAAGGGTGATGTCGATGATCGCTACGCGGACTCGTTCCGCGATGTCGCGTGCCGCGGAGACGTCGGTGTCGGGCAGGAGCAGAGCGAACTCCTCGCCGCCGTTGCGGCCGGCGAAGTCGGAGGTCCGGAGCACACCTCGCAACACCGCTCCGACGTTGGCCAGGGCCTGGTCGCCGACCGGGTGGCCGTAACGGTCGTTGATGTCCTTGAAGTGATCCAGGTCGAGCAGGATCAGGGTCAGCGGGCTGCCGGTCCGCGACGCTTGGGCGAACATCCGCTTGAGCGTGTCGGTCACGGCGCGCTTGTTCGGCAGGCCGGTGAGACTATCGGTGGCGGCACGGATCTCGGCGATGGCGAGGTTGCGCAGGTTGGCGAGGACCGGGGCGGCTTGGCTGACGGATTCCTGGATGCGCTGCTCCTCGACCGGGTTGTAGGCAGCCGGGCGGTTGAGGAGCACCGAGCCGATGACCTCCCCACCCACGGTGAGCGCTGTGCACGTGGAGTGTCCAGGGCATACGGCGCACACGGGGCACGCGAGAAGACCCGGGCGCTGTGCATCTTCGTGGTGTGTGCGGCCAGATCGAACCGCCAAGCACGATCTCGGTTCGGCCCTGCTCAGACTGGACATGAGCGGCGAGCCCGGCGGGAGCGGCGTGACGGCCTCGAGACGGTCCGCGCTGTTGTTGCGGTTCAAGATCACGACGGCGGTGTCCGCCAGCGTGCGTTCCAGATGCCGCTGTAGCAGCTGGTGGGCTTCCTCCTCGTCGTTGGCGATCTGCAGGGTGTCGGCGAAGTCGATCTGGTCTTGCTGCGGTTCGATCGCTCTGCGTACGCGACGGGAACCGGCCCACCCGACCAGGATTGCCCCGGCCAATCCCACGGCGATTGCCGAAACGATCAGCCAATTGGTGACGGCGGCGCTCGAGTCCGCTCGTGCTTGGCCCCTGACCGCGTCACTACGTTCTGCGGCTATCAGCGTGGCGATGTGGTCACTTACCGGCTGATACTCGGCCTTCAGGCGCGCTGCCCGTGCAGGTTGGAGACCCGAGGCGGTGAACGTCGGGCTGAGCAGATCCCGAACCATCCCCCATTGCGTGGCGAAAAGGGCGAGATCACGTTGCTCGACAGCAGGGTCGCTGGCGTGGAGGCGTTGCAAGCTCGCGAGCTCACCGTCTACTCGGGGGACCAGCCGTACGTACAGCTCGTTGGCGAGCTGACTGCGCCGGCCGGGATCCGCGGTGAGCAGTGCCTGCTCACCGGTCGCGTACGCAGCGTCCATGTCTCGCCCGACCTGGGCCGTGAGGGTCGAGGTAAGGAGCTCATCGCGAGTGATCGAGGTCCCCGTGTCGGTTGCAGAGCGGACGCCCAGTACACCGGCTGCCCCGATGCCAACCACAACGACGGCAAAGAACATGCACACGCAGACAAGAGCGGCCGTGGCCCGCTGGGAAAGGCTTCGCATTTCATCCTGGTCAGACTGATGGGGCCGGAGAGTCCACACTTCGGTGCCATCAAATATCGGTAGGGCGGGACACCAACTTGAGCGCGGCGACGATTCGGGCACGGGCTGCCATGCCCCGGGTGCTCGAGCGGCTGGTCTTCGTCGAGCTGCACGATGATGAGCGTGTCGGCACCGTGAGAGCGTCAACCCAGCGTGCGATCGGGTGGTTCTCTTCCCACGGAATCCGGGTGCAGAGCGTGGTGACCGGTGACGCCTGAAGTTGTACGCGCCACCGCGAAGCACTATGCCGCTCGCGGCATTCGGTACCTGCGTACCAAGCCGTGCATGCCGCGCACCAACGGCGAAATCGAGCCCTTTCACCAGGCCATCCCCCGCGAGTGGGGACACGGGGTCATGTTTCCCAGCTCTCGCCACCGCCAGCGAGCACTGCGATACTGGATCCATCATTGCAACGAGCGACGGCCCCACAGCGGCCTCGGCGGTCAGGCTCCGATCAGTTGCGTTCCGCACCTGGGGAGGAATGACATCGAGCGTCCATGGGCCCAATTGGCGACGAGTCAGAATGCTGACATGACCAAGATCCGGGCCGCGAGCGACCCTGCATGCAGCTGCACGTCGGACCATGCGGACGCGATCGGCTCGTAATGAGCAACCACACTCCGACGGCGAGACCGAGCCAAAAAGAACGGCACCTCTCGCATCGCGCGGGGTGGCTTCGCGCGGCCGTCCTCGGGGCCGATGATGGGATCCTTTCGACCGCGAGCCTCGTGCTCGGTGTCGCCGCCGCCGGCTTGAGTCGTAGCGCGATCATCACGGCGGGCATCGCAGGACTTGTTGCTGGTGCGATGTCGATGGCCGCGGGCGAATACGTCTCGGTGAGTTCCCAGCGCGATGTTGAGCGCGCGGACATCGCACTTGAACGGCGCGAGCTGGAGACGTCCCCCGAAGACGAGCTGGCGGAACTTGCCGGGATCTACCGGGGGCGTGGACTCTCGGACGCGCTCGCGTGGGAGGTTGCCCGGGAGCTCTCATCTGGGGATCGCCTCGCCGCACATACGCGGGACGAACTCGGTTTTGAGGTTGACCAGTTGGCCCGTCCACGGCAGGCGGCCCTGGCGTCAGCGATCTCGTTTGCAACGGGCGCCGTGGTGCCGCTTGTTGCCATCGCGCTCGCACCGGCGTCCGTCCGGGTTGTGGTCGCGATACTCGTGACGCTTGTGGCCTTGGCCGCGCTGGGCATCACGGGCGCCCGACTGGGAGGTGCACCCCAGGTACCCGCGGTGGTGCGCGTGGTGTTCTGGGGCGCCGTCGCCATGGGCGTGACGATGGGCATCGGCGCCCTTATCGGCACGGTGCTCTGAGGGTTTCTCGGGCCCTTGCCCAAAGGGTCCACGCGCGAGCCGCGTCGAAGCCAGGAGCAAGACGCCGCGATGCCGAGAGGAAAGCGAGCTCGTTCCGTTTCCACCCGTAGCGTCCAAGGAGCGGCGTCGTCGCGGCACCTGTTACCGCGCCTCCCGCGGCACCCGCGGCGTTTGCCGATGGTTGCGGTCTGTGGCGGCGACCGCCTCGCACAAGCCAACCGCGGCCGGTT
>JADGPH010000163.1 GCA_017882555.1 Thermoleophilia bacterium | reverse complement strand
TCCACAAGCTGCGCAGCTGATCTCGGGTGAGTCGTTGTGTCCTTGCGGACAACACCTCCAGGTCAGCGCGACTAACCCGACGATGCTTTCCGACAGTGCGGAACGGCAAGTCTCCGCGGTCGCACAGGTCCACCACATGCTGCCGCGAAGTGCCCAGCAACTTCGCGGCTTCACCGGTCGTGATCAACGCATCGGTGGCGCTGTCAGAAAGGTCATGGGCGGACGTCGTCACCACTCGGTCGGCCGCGTGTCAGGTGCCGGACGCCATGTATGCGGCGAGGATGTAGTTGGGGTGTCGATCGAGGTTCTTGCGGGCGCGGTCGTATCGCATGGTCGTCCGCGGGTCGGCGTGGCGGGCGGCGATCTGCACGTCTCGCAGGTCGACGCCGGCGTCGAGCATGGTGGTGACGTAGGTGTGGCGAAGCATGTGTGGGCTGCCCCCGGCCCGAGGATCGTGCGGCCGGCGAAGGCGCTTGGCTGCGGCGGCACGCTCCCGCGCGCGAGGCTGGTCCAGCTGATCCGTAAGGACGGCGAGCTCCCAAGTCGGTCCACGCGACCTTGTTCTTCGCAGCGATGGCTCGATCATCGCAAACTCCCGGCACGCGAGCGACGTGCAGCACCCAAGGTCGGCCAGTCCATGATCCGACAGGCTCCGGACGATCAACTCATGGCGGCCAGCCAGCCACGTCCTTGGCTCGCAGCAATTGGACCCACGCCGTCGTACAGGTCAACGAGCCCACGAAATGTTGTCTGATACCAAGATCGTTCTGTATCGCTAACTCAGGCGCAAGCCAGCGGTGATGGCCAAGGCCGACCCGGTCTCGTCTCCCCACCTCAAGATCGTCGGATCACTCGACGCGATCATTGCCGCAGCCGCCCTTGACGACGGCGTTGAGAGCGTCAACACTGTGGCCCTGGCACGCCTGCGCAAACCGGCACGTAACAGGCTAAACATCAGAGCTTCTCGTCGTTGATGGAAGTTTGGGAGATATGTGAACGCTAACAAGAACTCGGCCTCCATGTTCGGCAGCGGCATCGGCGCCCATACTGAACGCGTGCCGGCAGCCGCCGATGCCACCGGTCAGGCGGCGGGGCGCCTGCTGGCGGCCGGAGGGGTCATGGGCTGGCCCACCATCTCCTACCCCGCGCCTGGTTTGCCGCCGTCATCCCTGTTGGCTAGCAACTGCGATCCGATCTGGCGGCTCGACGGCACCGATGTCCGCGTGGCATCCGATCATGGGACGGACGCGAGCGCCGCCGACGCTGGTAGGCCTCTGCCGGTCGCTGGCGTAGGGCGCCCACCACAAGAAACCTAATCCGCCGGTGTGTCCGGGATCCGTCACGTTGAAAGTGGTCGCAGCATCGGCCGGCCTCCTGTGCCAGCCGCGAGTCGGTCAGCCGATGAACGATAGGAGCTCACGTCATGTTCAGGTTCCGAATCGTCCTTACGCGAGGCAGTAGCCGCGTTAAGGCCGCGACGATCGCGCTGACGTTGGTGGGCGCGACGCTCGCCACGACCACGGCGGCACAGGCGGCCAAGTCGACTCCTTCGCCAAGACCGCAAGGCCCCTGCGACATCTACGCCGCGGGCGGCACGCCGTGCGTCGCGGCCCACAGCACCACCCGGGCGCTGTACGTCTCCTACGACGGCCCGCTCTACCAGGTTCGGCGGCTGTCCGACAACGCGACCAAGAACATCGGTGTCTTGAGCCGAGGCGGTTACTCCGACGCTGCCACACAGGACGAGTTCTGCGCCAACACGACCTGCCTCGTCACCAAGCTCTATGACCAGTCCCCCATGCACAATGACCTCACCCAGCCGCCCCGCGGCGGCTTCAGCGGCCCGGCCATGGGAGGCTTCGACAACCTCCCGATCGCGGACATGGCACCGATAACGATCAGCGGCCACAAGGCATACGGCGTCTTCATCGAGCCGGGTATGGGGTTGCGTGACAACGACACCCGCGGCATCCCGGTCGACGACCAGGCCGAGGGCATGTACTGGATGGTTGACGGCCAACACTTCAACAGCGGCTGCTGCTCCGACTATGGCAACGCCGAGATCGACAGCCGCGATGACGGCAGCGGCACCATGGAAACCAGTTACTTCGGCACCGCCACCGCCTGGTACCACGGCAATCCTCCGGGCCCGTGGATCATGACAGACCAGGAGAACAACCTGGTGGGCTGTGTCAACCCCGGCAGTACGTCGAAACTCTGCACGAACCTGCCCAGCGTGACCTCCCGGTTCGTGACCGCTGTCGCCAAGGGCGAGCCGCATCATTGGGCCTCGCTCGGCGGTGACGCGCAGCAGGGTGCCCTGACGACCATGTTCGACGGGCCGCGCGTCGACTCCACCTACGACCCGATGCGCAAGCAGGGCGGCATCGTCCTGGGCAACGGCGGCGACAACAGCAACGGTTCGCAGGGCACCTTCTACGAAGGCGTGATGACGGCCGGGTTCCCGACGGACGCCGTCGACCAGCAGGTGCAGGCCAACATCGTGGCCGCAAAGTACGACGTACAGCGGCTGAGCCTGGCACCGGCCTCGACAGGCCTCACTCCGCCGGGACTCCAGACGTTCACACCCGGCTCGCACCAGGCCGTCACCGAGACGTTCACGAACACCACGGGCTCAAGCGCGGCCGATGTGACGTTGAGCCTGTCCGTGCCCAAAGGATGGACCGCCAAGGCGTCAGGCCCTGCGAAGTTCGCGTCGGTTGCGGCCGGTCAGAGCGTGAGTTCGACCTTCAACGTCACCGCGGCGGTGAAGGCCTTCAACGGCGACATGGTCGGCAACGCCGAGTGGCGGAGCCGCACAAACGGTCCGAAACACCTCGATACAACGGTCGAGAAGGTACGCAACGACAGTCCCATCAAGATCAACGAGTTCCGCATCGGCACCGACACAAACGCGACCAACTCCTACGTCGAGCTCACCAACGCCGGATCCCAAAGCGTCAATATCTCCGGCTGGACCCTGACCGAGCACCCGACCCAGCAGGCCATCTTCTCAACGGTGACGATCCCGGCCGGGACAACGCTTGCAGGCCACGGGCACTACCTGCTCGGCCTGTCCAATTCGGGGCTCGCGGCCCCCGTCAAGCTGGGTGACAGCACGATCAATGTCAGCAGCACGACCGGGATGAACATCGGCGACCCAATCGCTATCGACAGCGGTGGTAAGACCGAGGTCGCGAAGATTGCCAACATCCTCACCAGCGGCGCAACCGGGCCACGCGTCCCCGGCCGGCTGGGCAACGCCGTCAAGCTCAACGGCTCCGACGAATACGTGAATCTGCCCACCGGGATCGTCAACGGCCTGTCCGACTTCACCGTGTCCGCCTGGGTCAATCCCTCCTCCGACGACACGTGGTCGCGCATCTTCGACTTCGGTACGGGCACGGGGAACTACATGTTCATGACGGTCAACGGCGGAGGCGCCGGGCTCCGCTTCGCGATCACCACGAACGGCAACGGTGCGGAACAGCAGCTCACCGGTGGTGGCCAGCTGCCGCTGAATACCTGGTCGCACGTCGCGGTGACGCTGTCCGGCACCACTGGCACCCTCTACCTCAACGGCACCCCCGTAGCGACCAACCCGAACATGACCCTGCACCCGTCAGACCTCGGAGCTACCAACCAGAATTGGATCGGCCGCTCGCAGTTCCCCGATCCGCTCCTCAACGGCACGGTTGACGACTTCAACATCGACAACCGGGCGCTGTCCCCGGCGGAAATCGCCAGTCTCGCCGGTGGACAGCCCGGCGCCGGCAACGTCGCCGACTACAAGTTCGACGAGAACGGCGGCCCCACCGCCATCGACTCGTCCGGCAACGGCCGCAACGCGACGATCATCAGCCAGGGGGCGGCGGCCACCGCCAACACGCCGCTGTGGCAACCCCTGCCCGACGGGCCGGTAATCACGATCCCAGCCGGCTCGACCAACGTCCCTGTCACGAGCACAGCAGGCTTCACGGTCGGCCAGAAACTGGCTGTCGGCTACGGCGACAGGCTCGAGGTGGCCACGGTCACCGCAGTAGGCCGAGCAGGCTCCCAAGCGCAGCTGGCTGCGCCGGCATCCGCGGGCGGGACCAACATCAAGGTCATCTCCGCCGCCAACATCTCGGTCGGTGACAAGATCAGGTTGGACATCGGCGCCAAGATCGAGAACATCACCGTCGCCGCAGTGGGCACTGCCGGTGTCGGCGGCACGGGCCTCGATCTGACCACCCCGCTCAAGCTCGCCCACTCGTCCAACCTTCCGTTCAGCGATCGAGGGACCGGCATCAGCTTCACGCCTGCAACTCACTTCTCGCACTCGAGCAACGAACCGGTACAGGCACTCGGCGGCGGGATCGTCCTCGACCACTCCCTGGCCCACGCTCACGCGATCAACGCGCCCTTGCGTGACGCCCAGGTCACGACAGCGGGCTACCAAGGGACGCCGGCGCCCGCTCAGTGGTTCGGCGGGCCCGCCTTGTCCACCCGCGCCGGCAGCATGGTGCTGCGCGACGCCCAGGGCAACGTCGCTGACAGTCTGAACTACGGACTCCTCGTCGACCCATGGGCCGCGGAGGGCTACCAAGGCGGCACCGGGAGCGGCTGCACGGTAGCCGCACCGGCCTTGGCCGCTGGCGCGGGGAAGAGCGCGAGCCGCTTCCCCGACGGCACCGACACCGACAGCAACTGCAGCGACTTCATCACGGCCAATTCCACGCCTGGTGCGGACAACCTCTTCGCTCTTGACCCAGGGCCGCGGGTATCGCTGCAGGCGACTACGGTCGGCAGCACGGCCGACTACATCAAGCACGACGACGCTGACGATCTCGTGGTCACCACACCGATCACGGCCAGTAGCTCGCAAACCGACAAGCAGGACGCCACCTGGGTGGAGGCGGCAGGTCTCGCAAACCCCAGCTGCGTCTCGTTCGAGTCAGTCAACAAACCCGGCAGCTACCTGCGGCATCAGAACTTCCAGTTTCACTTGCAACCTGGTGACGGCAGCGCACTGTTCGCTCAAGACGCAACGTTCTGCACGGAGCCAGGCAACAGCGGTCAAGGCACGTCGTTCCGGTCGGTGAACTTCCTTGACAGATACGTCCGCAGCTTCAACAACACCGTTTACCTCGCCAGCAACGGCGGACCCAACCCGTGGGACACCACCACCTCATGGGCGACCGACTCGAGTTGGCTAGTAGCTCAGCCGTGGGCGCCGACACCATGAGCACCTACGGAACCTGACCCGACGTCCACCGGCCTCAAGCTGATCGCTCTGGGCGCGCCTGCACCGGAGCCCAGAGCGATCAGGCATGACGCGGATCCCGGGATCAAACCGATCTGCAAGGTGCCGTGGGCAGGACGGATACCGGACGGCGGCGATTACACTGCCGAGACCCGGCACCCGGAGGGTCTGCCACGTCGCAGCGTGGGAACTCAGGGCAACGGGTCAACAGCGGCCGCTGCCGCTGCTGTGCCACCGGTGCCGAGGCACGATGTCCCACTCGTCGGCCGGCTCGCGTCGGACCGCGCTCACTGCCGCCAGCCTGACTGGTTGCCACTGGCATCGGCTAACCCGGGCGTCACGCCGGCCAGCAGGTCGAGCAGCGGTTGGGTGGGGATCCGGATGAGCCGGCCAAGCCGTAGAACGGGAGTGGGCCATTGCTGGTCGTG
>JADGPH010000162.1 GCA_017882555.1 Thermoleophilia bacterium | reverse complement strand
GGGATGTCGACTAAGGGCATCGTGGCGAGCTCAGCGGCGCTGGCGATCTTGCTCCAGGAGGGCGTTGGGGACACCATTCGTGCCAGCTTGACCCCCGATCCGGGCGCCGATCGCACCGTTGAGGTACGGGTGTGCTGTGAGCTGCTGCAGTCGATGGGCTTTCGTCAGTTCCGGCCGCAGGTCACCGCGTGTCCGGGATGCGGCCGGACGACCAGCACGGTGTTTCAGGTCCTCGCGCAGCGCATCGAGGCGCACCTGGCGAGCCGGATGCAGATCTGGAGCACGGAGCGCCCCGGCGTCGCAGACCTGACGGTCGCGGTCATGGGCTGCATCGTCAATGGACCCGGTGAGAGTCGGGCCGCCGATATCGGGATCAGTCTGCCCGGCACGGGCGAGTCGCCACGAGCACCGGTCTACATCGATGGTGAGAAGGTGCGCACGCTCGAAGGTGATCAGCTTGCCGACGAGTTCATCGCGATGGTGGAGACCTACGTCGAACAGCGGTTCCCACGTGCCGACGCGACCGTAGCGGCGCAGTAGTCCGATGGTGATCAGTCGCGCGCGGTAGGGTCCGGCGTCATGAATGATGACTCCACGAACGCGTGGCGCATGCCTTCCGCTCCGCGCGGAGGATCGGTGCGGCTCTCGGGTCGGTTCTGGCCCACTTTGCGGGATGCTCCGGCAGATGCCGAGGCAGTCAGCCACAAGCTGATGGTACGCGCAGGCTTGATACGCCAACTCGCGTCGGGTCTGTACAGCTTCTTGCCGTTTGGGCTGCGCTCCTTGCAGCGCGTGACCGCGATCATCCGCGAGGAGATGGACCGTATCGGAGCTCAGGAGTTGCAGTTACCGATCATGCAACCGGCTGAGATCTGGGAAGCGACAGGTCGTTACGGCCTGGATGAGCAGTTCCGGCTCGAAGACCGCGGCGGACGGGCCATGGTGCTCGGGATGACCCACGAGGAGATCATCACCTGGCACGCCGCGCGCGAGATTCGTTCTTATCGCGATTTGCCGCAGAGTTGGTACCAGTTTCAAACCAAGCTGCGGGATGAACCACGCCCCAAGAGCGGCATCTTGCGTGTGCGCGAGTTCACCATGAAGGACTCGTACTCGATGGACACCGACGAGGCCGGGCTCGCGCGATCCTACGACGCCCACGCAGCGGCATACGCGCGAATCTTTGATCGCTGCGGAATTGTCTGGTACATGGTCGAATCCGACGTCGGGATGATGGGCGGCATGGGCGCGCATGAGTTTATGGCGCCAAGTCCCGCCGGGGAGGACACGATTGCACGTTCGCCGTCGGGTGCGTACGCGGCCAATATTGAGCTTGCCACGTCGATCGCGGTCGAACCGGAGTTTGGGCCGATCCCGGACACACCACAGGCCTTCGATACGCCGGGTATCGGCACGATCGAGCAACTGAGCGCATTCACCGGTCTCGCACCGGTGCGACTGTGCAAGAGCGTGGTGGTCGTCAGCGACGACGGGCCGGTCATGGCACTGATCCGAGGTGAACACACGCTGCACGAGAAGAAGCTCAGCCACGTCATTGGTCGCCATCGTCCGGCGCAACCGGATGAGATTCGCGGGTGGTTCGGAGCGAGCCCCGGTTCGCTCGGTCCGGTGGGCGTTGAGGGCGTACGCATCGTCGCCGACACCACCATCGCGACGGGCCACTACGTGACCGGTGCGAACCGTGACGGCGAGCATCTGCGCGGGGTCGTCCTCGGACGCGATTTCGTCGCCGAGGTGGCCGATATCCGCAACGTGCTTCCGGGCGAAGGCTGCCCGGTCTCGGGGGAGCCATTGGATCTCGAGCCGGTGATCGAGATCGGCAACATCTTCAAGCTCGGTACCAAGTATTCGGTGCCGCTTGGCGCCACCTATCTCAGTGCCGACGGGCACGAACAACCGATCATCATGGGCTCGTACGGGATCGGCCCGGCGCGCGTGTTGGCGGCCGCGATTGAGCAACGCCATGACGAGGCCGGCATCATATGGCCAAAGGCACTCGCGCCGTTTGACATTCACATGGTGCTCGTGGGTGATGCAACGAGTCCGCAAGCCGCCTTTGCCGATCAGCTGTTTGATCAGTTGAGCGACGCGGGCTTCGAGGTGCTCCTCGACGATCGTCCGGGCACCAAGCCCGGTGAGAAGTTCGTCGAGGCCGAACTGCTCGGTTGCCCGATACGGGTTACCATCGGGAAGCGCACGCTTCCCGATGGCCCGCTTGAGGTGCAGGTCCGCAGTGGGCGCGAGCGTCACGAGGTGCCGCTGGAGGGTGCGGCGGCGGCGATTGTCGAGCTGTGGGGTCAATTGCCATGACCGGCGAGTCTTCGAGTCCCACGGGCAGTTTGCCCGGTGGGTCGTTCGGATCCCCTGTGGTAGCCTGAGACGGCACCACGGGGCGTGGCGCAGTCTGGTAGCGCACCCGGCTGGGGGCCGGGCGGTCGGAGGTTCAAATCCTCTCGCCCCGATGTGATGGCATGCGCGTGAGCCAGGAGACTGCCCTTCGGCTACGGTGGGTCCCCAACGCGCTCACCGTGGCGCGACTGCTTGCGCTTCCGGCGATCTGTTGGATGCTGGTCCAAGCCACTGGACCGACCGATGCGTTGGCGGCGTGGACCTTCGCCGCTGTGGCGCTCACGGACTTCATCGACGGCCGCCTCGCGCGGGCCCTTGATGCGGAGACCACCTTTGGCAGACTCGCCGATCCGTTTGCCGATCGAATGCTTGTGGCGGTGGGACTGATTGGGCTGATCGCGATCGACCGAATGGGCCCCGTCGGTCCGCTCGTGATATTGGTGCGCGACCTGGTCGTCATCGCAGGCGTCGTGGTGATGCGCAATACCGGGCGTGAGGTGCGGGTGGACATGCTCGGGAAGTTCTCCTCGTTTCTCGTGATGGCGGCCGTTGGGCTCGCACTCCTGAGCACCGCCAAATGGATTGACGTCATGTTTTGGATCGCCGTTGGATTGTCGGTTGCCACGTTCGCCAACTACGTGCGCACGGCGGTCAAAGCGCTGCGGGGGAGAGGTAGCTCAACCCAAACTTGAGGGTTCGCTCGTCGGGGCGCTATGCTGTGGCGTAGCCACCCCGAAGGAGCCATCTGATGGACCTGGAACCGCTTCCCGACCTCCCATTGCTCG
>JADGPH010000161.1 GCA_017882555.1 Thermoleophilia bacterium | reverse complement strand
CGTGATCGTCGGTCGATACCCGGAGCCGCCGGGGCAGATCGCCGATCACCCGGCCGGGGCCGGCGGTCATGTGGCCGCAGGCCACGTGTCGGTCGTCGGGCGGACCGCCCAGCCGTTGGGGGGCTAGCGTCGCCGGGGGTGTGGCGTGTGCCATGCCCCTCGTCGGGTGACGCACTGATGGAACCGTCGCGGCGGAGGGCCGGCAGCCTTCCTGGATGGAGCGCTCGCGCGCTCCGAGGGCTCGTCATCCGCCGCTGTCGAACAGTCGGAACCGGGTCAGTGCAGGTGAAACATTCGCGCGATGACGGGCCGTATGAGGGGCATGAGATCTACCGGCACCGGGCCGTTGTTACGGTGATAGGTGTTATAGAGGTCAAAGTTTGCGTAGAGAAACGGCAACGCCGTCTCGACGATACCCGCCGCCGCGAGCAGACCCAGACTTGTGCGTCGGAACCGGGGCAGCGGCTGCGCGATGAACTGGGACTCGAGGCCCAGGATGACGATCAGCACCATGCCGTTGGACATCACTAAGAGTCGCGACAGGTCCCAGGCCAGCATGAGCATCAGCCAGGGGCACACCAGCGCAAGCGCTAAGGCCGCCCGCGCCCAGGCATCGAGCTGGAGCCGCCTCCAGAACATGTAGAGCACCACCGCGAGCACGGCCGGCCAGCAGAAGTACACGAGTGCAAACGGCTCGGTCGGCCACCAGTAGGCCCCTTGGATGTGGTCCATTCGCGTAAGCGCTGATGACAGGGTTTGCCCGAACTGCTGCTTGAGCAAGGTCACCTTGAAGATGGCCGTCCCGGTGACGCGTTGGTCAATCTCCCGGTGTGCCGCCGTCGCCGACGTGGCTGCGACCACAACGAGCCCGGCGATGAACGGCAGCCCAAGCGGGACGAGGGTCGCCCACAGCGGTCGTCGGAGGTCTCGACGTTGCGCAACGAAGAACCCGAACACCGCGAGCGGAATCCAGAAATACACGAACATTTCATGGGCGAACGGGGCGATCGCGGCCACGCACCCGGCAGCCCACAGTTGCCTTTGTGCCAAGAGCGCCGCAGTGGCGATCGCGAACAGCAACATCAGCGAGTCGAGGTACCCCGGGGTGAACGCCATGGTGGGAAACAGTGAGGACCCGATGATCGGAAGTGCCAGCAGGCCGAATGCGATGGCGTGGGTCGGCGACGGCGCGCGATATGCCAGCACCGCAAGCCATGCCGCGAAGGACAGGATCAGCACAAGCAACATGACGTGTGCCAGTGCCACGACCACACTCGCCTGCCGGGTGTCGGAGAGCCCGCCCAACAGGCCCTGGAATACCGTTCCGACAAGCCCACGACGGATGAAGCCGCTGTGGTAGGTCACCTGCCAGAGGGGCAGGCCCCAGAGCGCGGCCGTGTGCGTATACCCGCGCAGCGCAACCAGAATGCCGACCACGGTGGCCACGAGGCCCGTGAGCACGGCGACCCACATGGGGTTCAACGGGCTCAGGTGACGGCGATCCCGGCGTGCCGAGATCCGGCCATGGAGCGTGCTGGGCATGACTACCTTGGGTGGAGGAAGGCAACCCTACCAAGGCCGATTCTGGGCAAGTTGTGGGTTGCGCGCCCGCCCGCCGGCCTAGACCAAGTGGAACCAGCTGTTCAAGACGGGGCGTAAGAGCGGCATGAGAGTCCATCGCAGCGGGCCGTTGTTGAGGTAGTAGCCGCGATCGAAATACACGTACATGAACGGAAGTGCGACTGCGAACCCCGTCGCCGCACACAGGCCTCCGACGGTGGCGTGGCGCAGTTGACCGAATGGCTCGTCGATGAGACCCGTTTCGAGTCCCAAGATGACCATCAAGACCAATGCGTTTGCGAGCAGAATCAGACGTGACAGGTCCCAGGCGACCATCAGGCTCGCCCATGGGCTGAGGATTGCCAACACCAGTGCCGCCTTGGCCAAGCGGTCCAGGACTTCCCAGCGCCAGAACATGTAGAGCACTGCGGCGAGAATGGCGGGCCAGCAGTAGTACCCCAATGCCGCCACCTCGGTTGGCCACCAATAGCGGCTGTGGAGGGGTTCCATGCGGCGCAGTGCAAAGCCGATGCTCTGGCCGAACTCTTCACGCAACAGCTTGGCTCTGAAGTTCGTTGTCCCGGTCACGCGCAGGGCGAGCTCGCGGCCGGTTGCCGCTCGTGAAGAGAACAGGACCACGACCGCCGACGAGACAAACGGGACGAGCAGTGCCGGCAACAATATGCGCCGTGTGCGGGTCCCGCCCCGACGCAGCAGGGCCGAGTATCCGAAGATCGCAATCGGTATCCAGAGGCACAGGAACAGCTCATGGACAAAGGGTGCGACGCTCGCGAGGCAGACCGCAGGCCACAGATGTCCTCGGGCCAACAGCACCGTGCATGAGAACGCAAACAACAACAGGATCCCGTCGAGGTACCCGACGGTGAAGACCAGCATCGGAAACAGCGCCGAGCCAATGATCGGCAGCGAGAGCAGAGTCAATCGGAGGGCGTGCGATCGGGTCGGCGCGCCGGCGACCAGGATCGCCAGCCACGTCGCAAATCCCGCCAGGAGGGCGAGGACCACCAGCAGCGAGATTTGGATGATCAGCATCGTTTGCGTGCTCGACGGCAACCCGCTGTAGAGGCCCTGGAAGATTGAGCCCACAAGTCCGCGCCGAATCAGCCCGCTGCGATAGGTGACCTGCCAAAACGGCCGCCCCCACGCCAGAATCGTCTCACTGAATCCCCGCAAGCCGACCAGGACCCCGATCGCGAGCACGAGTCCGGCGCTGGCGGGAGCGAACCACAGCGGTGGGCGCACGTCGTTGGCAGTCTGTGGATCGTGCGCCGGGGCGCCATCATGGGGCGTGCCTGGCATCAGCACCTCAGATCGACGCGGGCAACGATAACAGGATGGCTCCCGGGGCTTTGGGCGGGATGTGCCACACCGTCGATCCAGTCATGCGGGGGGTGGCAGTTGGTGCGTCGCGCGTAGGTAGTCGATGATGCCGCTTGCGATTGCGCCGGCAATCAGGTCGACGTGGGCCAGAAAGCGGTTATCGGCTCCTGCGGTGCCACACTCGATGATGACGCGCGCGGCCGTGTTGGTGCGTCGATAGCCATAGTAGAACTGCATCCGGAGATTGCCGTTGGCCCCGTGCTGGACGCCGAGGAACCGACTGTGCGCGCCATTTCCGGGTGCAAATATCACGCGAAAACGACCCGACATGGCGTCGGCGAGGGCATGGGACTGCGCCATCACGGCGGCTGTCACCTTCGTCGCGGGTCGCTGTGGTGCCGAGTCGGGATATCGGACCGAGCTCGGGCTCCCGGCGCCTTGGCCGTGGTAGTAGTAGTTGTGGTTCTTCGGTGGGTCGTAGACCGCATACCCGATACTCGCGGCACCATGCGCCTGGTCAAAATGAATGCTGACAAAGGCCGCGCCTGGGGCCCGGTACGGGCTGACCTTTCCGGGTGTGTGGATCGCATCAACCCCGGCCGAGCGCAGATCGGCCTCGACCGCGGCGGACACCCGGACGTTGAAGCGTTCTTCGGTGCCGAACGGTCCACCTGTGGCCCCGGTCTGGGCACGATACCCCGGCTCCATGGGAGCTTGGTGGCCCGCCTGGATGTAGACGACCGGTCGCGCACTCGGCGGGGGGCTCGGGGCAGGAGGTGTCGCGGCGAGCGCGACAAGGGCGCTCGAGATGACCACCACCATCACACCGGCCTCCGACGCGGGACGACGTCCGGATCGGGGTCGTCGACGAAGCGATGCGCCGATGGGGTGCCTGGGGTCCATGGGGTTGAAGTGTCTCATCGCCGAGGGACGGCGCAGGAATCTTGGTCGCGTCGGGGGACGCCATCGCGACCAACGGATCCACTCTCGTCAGAAGGTGTGGCTCCGGGCGCCCGCGTCGGTGCCGCGCTGATCGGGCCGCGGCGCACGGGCGGCCTGGCGTGCGCCGACAGGATGGCGCGCCAGCGCTAGCGCACCTGCCATGCGAAGATGGTGCTCGAACGAGCCCCGAGCGAGTCGGTGACCGTGACGACGACCCGGTACATCCCCACGTGCGCAGCCATCCCGGCGATCAGCCCGGTGTGGCGGTTGATGCGCAGTCCGCGGGGAAGGCCGTGCGCTGCGTAGACCAGCCGGGCGTGTGCGTGCGTGTCGGTGACGCGGATCCTGAGCCTGGCGCGCGCGTGTCGGATCGACCTCCGGGTGGTTAGATGCCGGATCGTGATGGAGTTGTGAACGCTCCAGACAAATCGCGTGAGGCCACTGTTGCCACTGGCGTCGACGGCGGTGATCGTCACGATCGCTCCGGACACGGCGTGCCGCGGTGCGCCGGAGATCACACCGGTCGTCGGATTGATCACGAGTCCTGTCGGCAGGCCCTGGGCGCGATACCGGAGGGTCGGCACCGCTGCCAGGCTGATCCCACTCGTTGCTGCCGCCATGGGGAAGCGATCGCTGGCCCGAATGACGACGGGTCGCACGGGTGTTGCCAGCGTGCTCGTCTGGTGACCGGGGTTGGTGAGGGAGATGAGATGGTCGGAGATGATCGTGTGCGAGAGTGCGCAGCCGCCCGCACCGCCGTTGGCATCGTTCGCGTAGACCCCCTGCACCGGGAAGGTGCCCGTCGCGAGAGCGAGGTTCGTGCCACCGTTCGCATCCAGCGGTGCCCATGCACAGATGTCGGCCGCTTCACCGTAGGTGCTGTTGTACCAGCCGTATCCCAGATACTGATCGGTCAGGGTCTCGGCGTATTCGTGGCTGGCGATTACCGTCACACCATCGAGGGCGCCGCGGGAACCAGGGTTGACGTAGTTCGCCCCGCAGGAATACCCGGCATCGGGGATGTAGGGCAAGTTTGTGAACGCGAGCGCGCCGCTGACCGCATTGACGTTGCCAAGGCTGTCGGTGGAGTAGTCGTGCCAGGCGCAGAATCCACCGCTGGGCGTGTTGAAGCCGTTCGGGTTCGTCCTCGTCGGTGAGACGATTACGTACTGGACGTTGCGATTTGCGGCTGGCGTGGTTCGACCAAAGTGTGTCGCCGCATCTTCGGCTTCTTGGGCAAGTTGCGCTTGGGTCGCCGCTCCAGGCGCCGCACCGCTTGTGTCTTCCCAAACGCCCGCGAGTGCCCCTCCGGCCGGATAGCCGACGTGGGCGGCGTTGACCGGACACGAGGTCGCACCGGTCGCCACGGTGACGATCGCACTGGACTGGCAATACTCGGTCATGACACCGCTCCAGGTCTCGCCGTTCGTGCCGAGACCCGCGTAGAATGCTTCGAGATTCGGGGCCACTCCGGCGGGGTCTCCGCTGAAGGTGGGGTAGCTTGCGCCATTGACCTTGGTCACGCCCTGCGTACCCCATTGGGTGCCCCACAGAACGACGTAGACCTGCGGCGCACCGGAGGTCACGCCGGCGCCCGCAAGCCCGCCCTGATACGACAACTGCGGCGGTGGGGTGGCCCCGCCCGAGCTGCTGGCTCCACTGGCACCGCTGCCGCCGCGCGTCTCCCCGGCATACTGCACGGCGGCCACCTGCCGGGTCGGCATGATGCCTCGGTGCACGCCCAGCACGCCGGAGACCGGCGCACCCTGTGCCATGACCACGCCGGGGGCTGCCGCGAGGCCGACGGCGAGAATCGATGTGGCGACGGCGACGCGCAAACGACGGTGCGTGGAGGCGGGCCTGGGGTGCGACACGACGTTGCCTTTTGCAGCGCCCGGGGGCGGCGATCAGCCGGACCGGGCAAAGTCAGCAGGTCTCCCGCTCGCCGTGCCCCGTGGAGTACTCGCGGCCAGATCGGAAGGTTGTTCAACGAGCCGGCGCCGCCCCGGAGGGTGTGTCTGGAGTGCCCGTCACCCAGCTCATCGGCGTTGCCGGCACGAGCCTTAACGCTCTGCCACCGGAACTTGAGAGACCGCCGAAAAGGGAGTGGCGGTGCCGCCGTTGGGGTGCCATTGGGGGTCGGTCAGACGACCCGGCGCAAAGGCTGGCATCCCGCCGATCCCTCGTGCACCGAGGCGCGCATGGGCGTGGTGGGGGGCTACACCCTCCAGCGAAAGCTCGTGCGGGCCCTCGCTCCGGCGGAGTCGGTCACCACGACGGTGACGGTGTAGGCTCGCGCAACGTACCCGGTTCTGCCCGAGATCAGGCCATTTCTCGCGTTGATCGAAAGGCCCGCCGGGAGACCGACCGCGGCGTAGTGAAGGGTGCGATGCGGGAGGAGGTCGCGGGCCTTGATGCCAAGCCGGACCACACGGTTGGGCTGTGTGGCCTGGGTCTTCGGGCGCATCAGCACAACATCATTCTCCACGTGCCAGATAATTGTCTTGGTGGTGTGCGCACCGGAGGTGTCGGTGACCGTGATCCGGACCCTGTAGGTGCCGGGCGCTCCGGAGACGCGTCCGCTGATCACGCCCGTTACGGAGTTGATGGTAAGTCCCGCGGGAAGCCCTACGGCGCTGTAGACCAGCGCTTGGGTCTGGGCGCTATCGGTCGCCCTGACCGTCAGCTTGGCGGTCGCGCGCTGTGGCGTGCTGGCGCTGCTTGCGGCCGAGATGTTGATCGCGTTGGCTACCGTCAGTTGTGCGGTCGCCGAGGTGTCAAAGACATAGTTGGGATCTGCGCCGCCGAAGCACGCGACGACCAGGGGTGACGGGAGCGTCCGCGAGCCGATGACGTACGCGGTGGCGCGGCAGATCGGCGCCACGTAGTGGGCGTCTTTGGGTGCGCTGACTGCGCTCGAGGGCGCGCCCGGGTTGGTGCGCAAGGTGAAAGTGTCGTTCGGTTCGGCCTGGCCGAAGGTCACCACTTGCGGGTTTGGGATCACGTACACCGTGGCCTGGTGGACCGTGACGTTGATCGTTCCGGTGACGCTGGAGTAGTCGGCTCGGTCAGTGGGGGTGAAGGTGACGCTCTGCGGCGAGGTACCGGCCCCGGGGGCGGTCGCGCCGGACGTAAACCCAAAGTCACCCGCCACCGTGGTGCCCCCGAGCGTTGCCGTGCCACCGGTGAGCGCCGCTGCTTGCAGCGGCTGCCCGTAGGTGAGCGCCGACGCCGTCGGCAACGTGGCGATCATGGGTCGCCCTGGGGTAATCGTCCACTTCAAGCTCGTTGACCCGGTCGCGCCGAGCCCATCGGTCGCCGTGACCGCGACGGTCGCATTGGCCACTACCCCAGTCGGCGTGCCGGTAACGATCGCCGTGGTGGGATCGATTGCGAGACCCGCAGGCAATCCCAAAGCCGCGTACGTAAGCGTTTGGCCGGGAACGGGGTCGCTGGCAGTCACGCCCAGGGCGGTGATGGGGGTCCCGAGGGGATTGGACTGGTTGCCCGGCGCCGCGGTGAACATGATGCCGGCGGTCGCGCACGCTCCAGCGGCGTTGCTCCAGGTCGATTGCACGGGGAATGCGCCCGTGGCGAGTGAGATGGTGCTCATCGCGCCCTGCCCCGAGGTGATCCAGGCGCATTCGTCGGCGTCCTCGTACTGGTAGGTGGGAGAGGCCGGGGTTTGGTTGTACCATCCGCCGCCCGGGTACGGGTCGGTCAGCCACTCGGCGTATTCGTGGCCACCGACGATCGTGACGCCATCAAGGCTGCCCGAGGTGCCGCTGGAGTTGACGGCGTTGGCCCCGCAGCTGATGCCGGCGTCTGGAACGTAGGGCATGTTGGTGAAGGCAACGGTGCCATTCGGTTGGGCCACATTGATCAGGTTCGCTGTGTCTGCGCTGTAGTCGTGCCAGGCGCAGAATCCACCGGACGACAGTGTGTTGAACCCGTCGGGATGTGTCTGGGTCGGCGACATGATGATGTACTCGACGTTGAGGTTCGACCCCGCGGTCCTGTTACCGAAATGGCCCGCCGCAGTCTCGGCTTCTAGGGCGAGCTGGCTCTTGGTTGCGGCTGTTGGGGCTGCGCCGCTGGTGTCCTCCCAGACGCCGGCCAAGGCCCCACCCGTGGGATCGACGATGTGGGTTGCGCCTGCCGGACATGTGCTCGCGCCGAGTCCGACGGTGACCGTGACATTGGACTGGCAGTACTGGGTCATGACCGCGCTCCAGCCGTCGCTCCCGGTCCCGAGGCCGGAGAAGAAAGCTTCCGTGTCGGGCGCAACACCGGCAGGATCGCCGCTAAACGAGGTATAGCTGCCCTTGCCCTGGACGCTCTTCGTGCCGGGGGTGCCCCACTGGGATCCCCAGAAGACCAGGTAGACCTTGGGCGGACCGGTGATGACACCGAGTCCGGCGATCCCCCCTCCGTATGCAACGGTGCCGTCCGAGCTTGCGGCGGTGTTCGCCACGGGGT
>JADGPH010000160.1 GCA_017882555.1 Thermoleophilia bacterium | reverse complement strand
TATCGCAACAGACGCGCATCAGCGCAAGGTGGATCGCGCGATACGGAATCCCAGGTCCTCGATCTGGAAGGTCGGGTGGCTGCGGCGCCGCACCGAGGCCCGGCAGCTCCAGTGCTCGTCACACCACCCACCGCCACGCAGCACCCGATACGTGCCGTAGACCTCGGCGTCGTAGACGTCCCAGCACCACTCCCAAACATTGCCCAGCATGTCGTACAGCCCCCACGCGTTGGGCTGCTTGCCGCCCACTTGGTGAGTGCGCTCTCCGGAGTTGCCGCGATGCCAAGCGATCTCGTCGAGCAGCCCGTACCGCGCCCCGGTCGTCCCGCCGCGACATGCGTGCTCCCACTCCGCCTCGGTCGGTACCCGATACCCGTCTGCGGCGGGGTCCCACTCGATACCCTCGACGTCTGCAAGGAGGCGATACGCGGGCGCGAGACCCTCTTGTTGGGACAGGACGTTGCAGAACCGGACCGCGTCCCACCACGAAACTCCCTCGACGGGTAACTGGTCGCCTTGCGCCGTGCTCGGCCGCTGGCCGGTGACTTGCGCGTACCGCGCCTGGGTGATTGGGAACGCCGCCAGCTGGTAAGGCGCAAGCTCAACCGACCAGGTGCGCTGCGTTCGCCGGTCCGAAAGCGTCACCTGCCCCGGCGGGATGGCAATCATCTCGTTCCCTGCGCTCGCGTCCATAGACACGTGAGGCTATCGGCGCCTGTCTGACTTTGCGAACGGCAACCGGGGATCACTGAGGGCCCAGCCGCCGGATATCCCTTCACCGAGAGCGGATCCCCAAACGAAGATCCGGCCAGCGCCCGCGCGAGGTGTGGACCTGGGTCAACACATGTCCGTAGACCGTTCCGCTTCCGGGACGGCGGACGGTCGACAAACCACGACCGCTATGCCGAGTTGAGGACGTTCGATCATCCGGGTTATGTGGGTGAACAGTCCGAATAGTCGTCTTCCGACCATTGCCGTCTCGGTCCAGGCGGGCACCGTGTTAACTGGCACCACTGAGGAGCTGAGGCGTTGGAGGGGGGAGGCACTGTGGATGGATCCGGGGGAGACAAGGACCGCCCAGAAGGAGGCATCGTGAACAGGCGCAGGGTCGCAGTGGTGGTCGCCGTACTCGTTGCCGTGTTGGCCCTAGCCAGGTGTGGCGGGGACGTCGTGGCACTGGGTCGAACAGACGCCGCGCAATCGTTTCAGACGTTCCGGAACGGCTCGTTCCTGATCACCGTGACCGCACTCGCATACGGGGTCCGGGAGCTCCCAGTAGATGCGGCCGCGAAGTCACGCGGGGTGAGCGCCTACAAGCCCAAGAACGGCCAGTTCATCGTGTTCTACGCCACGGCGACCCGCGTGGGTTTCGGGCGAGCGTCGATGCCCAGCACGAGCAGCACCATGTTGGATGCGGCTGGCAAGAAGTACACGGCGGCGGGTCCATACGTTGGGGCCATGGGGCAAGGATTTGATGAGATTCAGCTGCCAGGCACGACCCACTCGGGTTGGTTCGTCTTCGACGCACCCGCATCCGTCTCGACGCCTATGGCTCTGAACGTGCAGTCCGATCCGCACCCGGGTACGACCAACCCGCCGACCCATGTGAGGTTTGGGTAAGCAGGTGCTCCGGGCCTGAGCAGGATGCGAATATCGCCAGTGGCGGTTTTGACTCGGGCGGCTTACGTGCCGCCGAGCCCACGACCACTGCCCGAGGGAACGTCCGAAATTAGCCGCATACAGCGCGTTTGAGTCCCACTCGAGGATCGGTGATCGGTCACCGATCCTTGTCCTGGCACCAGCTCAAAGCCATGGGTCGAACCGGACGTGCCGAGTACGCGCTCCAACAAGCCGCCCAGATCGTCTGCGAGGGGCGTCGTACTGTGCGCCCCTGTCCAGGCGTTTGAGCATTGCACGGTCCGAGCGTGCGGGTGTGGCCCATGGGGGCATTCATCTCTGCGACGAAATCCGTGTCGATTTCGTTGCTGTTCATCCGTCACTCCAGTGACAGAATCGAAACGCGATCCGGAAGGACGACAGCTATGCGATACACCCTCCTACTCCACTATCCCGAACCGACCGCCGAGGAACTCGGCCCCGAGGCCCTCGCCGAGGGGATGCGCGCGTTCCAGGCGTACGCGAAGGAGCTCGCCGAGGCAGGCTTGCTCGCCAGCGCCGAGGTGCTCCAGCAGTCGAACGCGACCACCACCGTCACGCTCGCCAACGGCCAGTTCGTCGTGCAGGATGGCCCGTTCGCCGACACGAAGGAGCAACTCGGCGGCACGTTCGTCATCGATGTTCCCGACCTCGACACCGCGATCGAGTGGGCGCGGCGGGCACCATCGGTGTCGTGGGGTCACATCGAGATCCGACCAACGGCGACCCGCTACATGGATGGCTCATGGCAGGGCGCGCAGCCGGTCAAGTGACCGACCACGAGGCCGGCGCAGTCGCGGCGCGTGCGGCGCGGGAGTCCTACGGTCGGCTCGTGGCGTTGCTCGCGGCTTCGACACGGGATATCGCGCTCGCCGAGGACGCCCTTGCCGACGCCTTCGAGCGGGCGCTGCGTACCTGGCCGACGACCGGCGTCCCCGACAACCCGCAGGGGTGGCTCATGACCGTGGCCCGCAACCGCATCCGCGACCTGCTCGCCTCAGCGGCCGTGCGCACCGCGGCGCCACTGGACGACGACGTCGCGGCCACGCTCGTAGATCCCGACCCGGACGCGATCCCCGACAAGCGGCTGGAACTACTCTTCGCGTGCGCGCACCCGGCGATCAGCCCCGAGGTGCGCACTCCGCTCATGCTCCAGGTCGTGCTTGGCTTCGACGCGGCCCGCATCGCACGCGTGTTCGCGGTGCAGCCCGCATCGATGGCACAGCGCCTGGTCCGGGCCAAGCGCCGCATCCGCGACGCGGGCATCCCGTTCCGGGTGCCGACGCGTGCGGACCTGCCCGCACGGCTACCCGCCGTGCTCGAAGCCATCTATGGCGCCTATGCGATCGACTGGCTCGACCAGCACGAACGCATACGCGAATCGATCGCCGACGAAGCCCGGTGGCTCGCGGTGCTGACCGCAAGCCTGCTCGACACCGAGCCCGAAGCGTGGGGCCTCGCCGCGCT
>JADGPH010000022.1 GCA_017882555.1 Thermoleophilia bacterium | reverse complement strand
GAGCGCCCAGATTGCGTGCGAGGCCGGAGCGGCCGTCTACCAGGATGACGCGATCCTCCCCGCGTGTGGCCCCGGTCGAGGCAAAGGCGAAGCCCTGTGGAAGAGCCTCGCCGTCACCACCGGTGATCTCGTGTGTTGGATCGACTCCGACATCTACGACTTCTGACCGGAGTTCATTCCCGGCATGCTCGGCCCGGTGCTGACCCATCCGGGGATCGACTTCGTAAAGGCGGTCTACAAGCGGCAACTGGGTGACACCAACGACGGCGGACGCGTCACTGAGATCTGTGCGCGCCCGTTGATCAACTTGTTCTACCCCGAACTCGCCGGCGTTGCACAACCGTTGTCCGGCGAGCAGGCCGGCAGGCGCACCTTGCTGGAGCGCCTGCCGTTTTTCACCGGCTACGCGGTGGAGATGGGCCTGCTCATCGACGTCCTCGAGACCGCGGGGCTCACCGCGCTCGCCCAAGTCGATCTCGGGACGCGGGCCCACGTCAATCAGCGCACCGACGCGCTGGGCGAGATGGCATTCGCCATCCACCACGCGATCCTCCAGCGGCTTGCACGCGACGGTCGCGTGCCGAGCGAACTCCTCCAGACCGACGGATACGCACGCCCCGAGCACGCCAACGGCGGGTGGGTGCTGACCCATGCACCAATCGCGCCCCGCGAACGCGGCCCGATCCGGGAGATCGCCGATTACCGGGCACACCATGAACGCTAACGCTCGCTGCTGTTACATCGATCTCGATGGCACGCTGCTCGGGTTCGGCGGCTCCATCCTGCGCGCGGGCGACGACACTCGGTCCGATGCGGGCATTCGGGCACTCGAGGCACTCGACGCCGCCCACATCCCCTATGTGTTTGTCAGCGGGCGCAGCAAGGCCCGCCTCGACGTGATCGCACGGCTCTTGGGTGCCCACTCTGTACTCGCGGAACTCGGCGCATTAGACGCAGGGTTCCCGACCGCCCCGGGGCAGACTGTCCACCAGGCCATTGCCGCCACCGGCATCGTGGATGCCCTGCTTGCCAGGGAACCCCGTCTCGAGATCCATCCCGGGGCCGCGTGGGGCCGCATCGGGAGTCACTGCGTCCGCGGGGTGGCGAGCACCGATACGGCCGACTGGGTTGCGACCTACAGCGACGGCACACTGCGCTTCGCCGACAACGGCCACATCGGGCCGGGCGACACCCACATCTACCACGTCCTCCCGACGCCGGCGACCAAGGCGCTCTCGGTGGCTCGGCACGTGACCGAGCACGGGTTTGATCCCGCGCAATGCCTGGCGATCGGCGACTCGGCCGAAGACTTCGAGATGCGCACATGTGTGGGCGCCTTCGCTCTCGTGCACAACGGAGCCGATGTGGACCCGGAGTTGGCCCGGCGCGCGGCATGGATAACGGCTGCATCCAATGGCGCAGGGGTCCTGGAGGCCGTCACACAGTGGCTGGCCGGAACCGCACGCACGCACGCAATCGGATCCCCGCCCGGGTAACGCCGCTCCAGGTCCCTCCCTATACGAGAGGACGACAGGAGCGCGCGCCCATGGCCGCCCGAGGCCTGCCGCGAGCCAAAGGACAGCAAAACGCCGCACCGCCGCCGAATGGCCAGCGGCCCGCCGTCCAGCAAATCCCCACGCGCGCTCAGTCGCCGTAGGCACCGTCACTGCGCGCACCCTGTGCACGGACCCAGAGCCCGGCCAGCGCAGCACCCATCGCCGCAAGATTTGTCTCCGTCGCCACCAGGGCATCCGGCTCCGCGGCGAGGCGACGGTTGATCGGAAACGCTGCCGCCAGCCCCATCCGACGCACCATCCCAGGCAGCAGCTCGAGCGAGCCGCAGACCGCCACGCACGGTACGTTCGCCGTTTGCGCGGCGTGCGCGACCGCACTCACCGCCTTCCCACTCATCGACTGCGCATCGAGGCGGCCTTCGCCCGTAATGCACAGCTCGGCTCCGGCCAGCTGATCATCCAGGCCGGCGGCGTCGAGAACCAGGGGTGCACCGGCTGTCAGCGCGCCGCCGAGGAGCGCCAGAATCCCGCCCGCCGCGCCACCTGCGGCCCCCGCGCCGGGAACTGTGGAGATGTCAATGCCCACGGCCAGCTCGACCACGCGTGCGAAGTGTGCCAGCCCGGCATCCAAGCGCGCGACTGCCGAGGCGTCGGCGCCCTTCTGCGGGCCAAAGACATGGGCCGCTCCCTCCGGGCCAATGAGCGGATTGGTCACGTCACAGGCGACGAGGATCTCGAGTCCCTCCAGCCGCGGGTCCCGCCCGGACAGATCGACCCTGTCGACCCGGATGAGGTCGGCCCCACACCCCAGGAGCTCCTGGCCGTGAGCATCCAGAAACCGAATCCCCAACGCGCGCGCGAGCCCCATGGCCCCGTCATTCGTCGCGCTGCCACCGAGGCCGATGATGATGCGCTCGGCTCCCAAGTCAACTGCCATTCGGATCTGCTGGCCGGTGCCGTAGGTCGACGTCCGCTCGGGATCGCGCTCGTGCACAGCGAGGCGCTCATAGCCCGACGCCTGGGCGAGCTCAACCACGCAGGTATGTCCGGGAAGCTCCCCGATTGGCGCCTCGATAAGCCGCCCCAGGGGATCCGCCACGGTTGTGGCACGTCGTCGTCCCTTGCGGGCGGCGACCAACGCGTCGAGCGTGCCCTCGCCGCCATCGGCCACCGGCACGACCCGCACCTCCACGCCGGTCGCCGCGAGCTGTAGCCCCGCGGCTATGGCACGCGCCGCCTCCGCCGCCGACAGGGCCCCCTTGAAGGCCGCCGGTGCGACGACGACCGGGCCGATCATGGCTCGATGGATGTCCGACCCCACGACAATCCCAAAAAGCGCATCTGCCATTCGTGAAAATCTTCATCGCTCAGCTCATCGCGGGCCGCGGACATCTGAATCGCATCGGGCCCGACCGGGATGCGAAAGCGGGCGTCATCATCCAACGCCGTCGCCACGATCGCCGCGGCCACGTCCTCTGCGCCGACGCCCAGGCGTTCGCGCCAGGAGCGAAAACCGTCACGCAGCTGTCCCAGCAGCGGTGCGTACGGGCCCTCACCACGGGCGATCGCCCCGGTCGGCACGGTCGCCGCCGGAAACTCGGTATTGACCATGCCCGGCTCGACCACATGGACCCTGACGCCGAACGGCAGCAACTCCAGGCGCATCGCCTCCGCCCATGCGGTCATCCCATACTTGCTGGCGTGGTACATGCCGAGCAGCGGGTTGGCCAGACGCGCCCCGATCGAGGAAGTGCACACGATCACCCCGCTGCGGGCCTCGCGCATGCCCGGCAAGAGGTGCTGCACGACCGCGGCATTCCCAAACAGGTTGGTCTCGAACATGCGACGCACCAGGTCGAGATCCACGTCCTCGGACGACCCCATGACCGCATAACCGGCATTGGGCACCACTCCGGCAAGCGGGCCATCCGCGATCCGCAGCGCCGCAGCCGTACCCTCGGCGATGCTCGCCGCATCGCAGACATCCAGCTCCACGATGAACAGATTCGGGTGCGGTGCCAAGGCCGCGCGCGCCACGTCCACGTCCCGTACACCGGCAACCGCCTGCCACCCCACAGCCAGAAACCCCTCGACCGTCGCCCGGCCGATGCCCCGCCCAGCCCCGGTGACAAGTACGGTCGGAGTGGTCACGCGCCCAGGCTACCTGCTGCGGCGTCCGCGAT
>JADGPH010000159.1 GCA_017882555.1 Thermoleophilia bacterium | reverse complement strand
CCGTCACGCCGTCTGCCACCATGGCGTCGGATATGGAGACGCTGCTGCTCGCGATCGTCACAGCGGAGAGCGCGCTGCTCGTCGTCATCACGGGGCTCTGGCTGCGGCAGCGTCGTCGAGCAGACCGACTCGCGCGCGATCTCGAGATCGTTGCGACGCCATGGTGGCTGCCGAGCGGCAAGGCCGCCGTCAAGGCGGTCGTCGAGACCGCCACTCGGTTTCGAGAACAGGGCGTCGGGGGTGCGATCCGCAGCTCCGTCGAGGACCTCCTCGGGTGGGCGGAGGTGGAGCGGCCGGACCTGGTTCGCCTTGCGTCGCGCGACGGCACGCTGACGATCTGCTTCTCCGACATCGAGGACTCGACGTTGCTGAACGAGCGGCTGGGCGATCGTGGCTGGCTCCGGGTCCTCGGCCGCCACGACAAGATCGTGCGCCGCCGCGTGGACGACCACGGCGGCCACATCATCAAGTCGCAGGGCGACGGGTTCATGATTGCCTTCTCCAGCGCCCACGACGCGGTGCTCACCGCCGTCGACATCCAGCGAGCCCTCGCCACCAACGATCTCAGCGTGCGGGACGCGCCGGTTCGGGTGCGCATAGGGATCCACACCGGGCGGGCAGTGCAGAAGGAGGGGGACCTGTACGGTCGGAACGTCGCCCTCGCCGCTCGCATCGCCGCCGAGGCCGACGGCGGCGAGATCCTGGTGTCCGAGCAGGTGTGCGAGGCACTCGTCGACGATCAGGAGATCGAGTTCGGCGACGAGCGCGACGTCGAGCTGAAGGGTCTGGCGGGTACGCACAGGCTCCGCGCGGTCGTCTGGCGGGAGTAGCAAGGAACGATCGCGGGCCGGACGCGATCGAGTGGTGATGGGCTCGGCAGCCTGATCAGGTGTCCTCTGACGTGTGCGGTGGGCTCACGGAGCGGGCCAACGAGACCCGTGGTCGTAGGCCCATTGCAGCCCCAACTTGTCGCCGTCTTGGTAATCGGTGGGGTTCACGAACATGAACTCGACACCCGACTGCATGAGCTGGTTGGAGCCATGGAACATGTAGTCGTAGTGACCCAGCCCGAACGCGTGTCCGAGTTCGTGGCCGATCGTGGCCTGGAGCTCGCCGGGGTCGTTCACGTGGATGTTCGAGGTCAACTTCACGGTCGCGCTCTCGTATTCCGTGTACGCGCTGGCTCCGCCGCCGATGAGTTTCGTATCCACGGTCGTGCATCCCAAGACGGTCGAAGGGTCGGCCCCGTTGACCGCCGTGCAGTCGGACGGGCTGTCGGCCGTGTCGAACACGATCTGACCGGGAGCGGGGATCGTGTTGTGAGCCACGGGGAAACCGCTTGCGACTCGAGAGGCCGCTGGGGGCGCGACATTGCTGTTGACCGCGTTGTACTCATCAATGAAGTGTTGGATTTCACTCCGGATGATCGGGAACGAATTCACGAACGTGTTCGTGATCAACACCGTGTAGCTCCCGCGGTTCGCTTCGACGCCGACCTTGTTCATCACGAAACCGTTGCCGATCGCCGGCCCGCCGTCGGTTCGCGGGGTGCACGCCGCCACCGTGGTCAGCGCAACGAGGACTGCAAGCATCCCGACCCGGCGGCGGATCCTCTGGCTTCCCGACCCCTGATGCATGGGTTCTCCCTTGGTAGTGGTGCTGTGCCTCACGTGGCCGACCGCCGACATCGTGGTGGGCATCCGCGGGTCGCTCTCGTGTCCTCAGATGTCCGCGGCGAGCCGATATATGACAGGGCGTCTTCGTCCGGTGTCGGAGGGGCGAACGGATTCTCGAAGAAGGTCCAGGACCACGCCCACGATGACCGCACGCGTCGCCCGTGCGCCCTGGTCCCTCACGAAGCTCGCCGAACTGCTTGACTGAGGCATGGCTGTCACGATCTACGGCGTCTGCGCCGTCGCGTTCATGATGACTATGTACGCGCTCGAGAAGCGCGGGAACCGCTACGTACTCGGCTTTGCCGTCGGCTGCGTGCTCTCCAGCATCTACGGCTTCCTGTCCGGGGCGTGGCCGTTCGGCGTCGTGGAACTGATCTGGTCCACTATCGCGTTTCGGCGCTACCAGGGCCTCGACTCAGACTGAGTGCCACTACCCGCGGGTCGGAATGCGCGACGTTCGCGTCCCGAAGTGCCGCCCCCATATCCCGACTGGCGGATCGGACTGGTCGAGCGCGAACGCGAGGCACTCGGCGCGCACGACGCAGTCCACGCGGTGATGGAATCACCACGGCGCGTCAGGACGGCGTCAAGAACGTCTGCCCCGCGGAGAAATTCCGTTAAGAGGATTTCTCATCGGTCGGTTGCCAGGTCTAATCAAGCAGTCACCCCCGGCGGCATGGACCGGTCGCGGAAAGGAGCGCAGGCGGATGGCACACGGAGGCACGTCACTCAGCGGAGGCGTCGGAGTCACTGAGCAGCCGAGCCGGGCACACGAGGTCGCTCAAGCGTGCATCGACGAGCCGGTGCTCGCGGCCGCGTACTGCAGGCCCAACGTGCGGGGCCGGTTCGAGCTCAGCTTGCGCGGGTGGGGCGACCGGCAGCTCATGAAGGCGGCTGGTACCTACTACGGGGAGCGGTTCATCCTGGCGGCCACGCCGACGGAGGTGTGTGCCGTGCAGGTCAACTTCGGGGACACGGTGCGGCCCGTCGTCGCGCGGTGGCCACGGGACACGCTCATCGCAGGCGCGGTGAGCGCATGCAACGGAGACGGCGACCCACGCAGGCCAGCAGTTCTGCTCGCGAAGGCCGGCAGGTCGATCGTCGCGGAGCTCGAGGTTCGCGCCCGTGAGCCGGAGGCCGCGCACCTCCTCGCGCTTTTGCTTGCCTGAGCCGTTGCATCAACGCCGTGCGCCGCGCACCCTGCCCAGCGCACGGTCGCGACCTGCCCCACCAAGGAGCTACTCGACGTCGTGACGGTGTTCCCTGACCACCGCGAACGGTACATCCCGGGGTCAACGCGTACCCTGAATGACGCTCCGTGCGTGACCTTGGCCTCTGGGCAGTCGGCTTCGATCTCGTCACCATGAGCTCTGTACGCGAGGAGGCGGCGTTTCGCGTCGAGCGGAGGTACGCCATG
>JADGPH010000158.1 GCA_017882555.1 Thermoleophilia bacterium | reverse complement strand
GCACTGCCGCGCTGCTCACGCGGCCCTGCGGTAGTCGTGGTGCAGGCCGTTGAGCACGGGAAAGGCGATCACCTTTGGTCCGCCGCTCGCGGAAGAGGCCGACCCGATCGGAATCAGCTGCCCGAGCCCCCGGTGAGGTCGAGCGCCGTTGAAGTACTGGAAGCAGTACTCCCGCAGCACGCGCTCCAGGTGGCGCTCGCCGAGGACGACGACGTGATCGACGCACTCGCGACGAACGCTCCCCAGGAATCGCTCACAGAAAGCGTTCATGAGTGGCGCCCGCACGGCGGTGCGCAACATCCGGATGCCTGCCCCCTTGGCGGCGCGATCGAAGTCGACGTTGAATTTGTCGTCGTTGTCACGGATGAGGAACCGTGGTCCCTCGCCGAACGGCGTCGCGTTCCGCAGTTGCTGTGCGACCCACGTCGTACTGGGGTTCCGAGTTACTCCCACGTGCACGACCTTGCGCGAGCCGAGGTCGATGATGAAGAACGCGAAGAGCGGCTGGAACCAGATGTCATAGAGCTGAAGGAAATCACACGCCCACGTCTGGTGCATGTGGTTGCGGAGGAACGTCGACCAGCTCTGCCCCCACGGACGCGGCCCGCGGACCCGACGCATGTGGTTCTGGATGGTTCGCTTCGCCACCTTGATGCCGAGCTTCAAGAGCTCGCCGCGAATCCGCTCGGCACCCCAGAGCATGGAATGTGGAGCTCCACATTCCCGGCTTTATGTGAAGCGGGCGGTTATGTGAAGCGGGCCAGACGTCGCCGTCGCCGCGCTTTGAGATGAGGCGGGTCCCGGCAGCGCAGGCGATGGGTGTCTTCACATATGTTTTCAGGGTTCACGGGTCGTCGAGCCACTTGATGATGTCTTGCCGGCTGCGTCAGGGGCTTTCACCGGTCGGCTCCGGGACCGGCGGGGTGCAGCGCTCGATCGCCCTCGCGCAGCCACTGCACCAGGCGAATGGCCTCGCGGCCCAGCGGCGCATCCTCCCATCGCGTGTCGAACGGACCGTTCCAACTTGCTTCCTCCATCTCTGCCTCCTTGAGTAAGGGTGGAGGCAGAGCATCGTGGCTCGCGGAAGGTTATGTGGAGCTGGACGAGCCCAAGCGCCCAGCTCTGCGGTTCCGATCGTCGAAGTTCCACATAACCGCCCGCTTCACATAAAGCCGGTTCTCGACGGCGAGTCGTCGGAGAGAAGGTGCTCCAATGCCTTCAGCGCCGTCACCCCGCCGGTCCCCGCCGTCCCCGCGCCGGGCTCGAGCCGTCAGTGACGGGGATTTCCCTTATATTGTGGCTCGGCGCGGCAAATCGCGCCGAAACCGCCCGCCACTCGCGCGTGACTCCTGAAACGCCTCAGGGCCCTGCGCAGAACCAGGGATCGGCCCCGGGCCCGTACCAGCCGAACAGGTTGCAGGTCTCCTGAGTGAACACGGAGCTCCCAAAGTTGAGCGACGCGTCCGTGTCATTGTTGACCTCGCACTCCCAGGTGACCTTGTCGCCCGCGTGGAGGACGAGATCTCCCGAGGCCCCGCCCGACACCTGCGTCGAGGCGTCTGGCGTGGGATTGTTCGTGGTCGAGCCGTACTCGATCTCGAAGGGATCCGACCAGTCGAACCTCTGGTAGATCTTTCGTCGGCTCGTGGCCGCGGCCGGCTGAACGAACGCAGCGACGCTGACGGCGTGGGAGCCCGTGACCGCCACCAGTCGCAGGAGGTTCCGCTCTCCCTGTGCCGGCGAGACATGACATTGCGAGGTCACGATGCCGTGGGCCTGGGGCAAGACGTGCATGGTGAGCCCGCCGAACCAGGTGGCGGAGCTCACGTCCGCCGTCACCTGCCCCGCGGGCAAGATCGCCAGATTCACCCAGGCTTCCTTCAGGAGCGGCTTGTCCGTCGTGTTCTCCACGTGGTGCTCGTTGTCACCCGTACCGCGCTGACGCTCAGGGATTTCCGAAGCAGCCGGGTCCCGTGCAGCCGTTGTTCGCGGCGGGGTTGAGGAGGCGCATCGCGGCGTCTCGCATGGTGCTGCACATGGCGGGCGTGAGGGTGTGGCTGAACATGGCGGCGATGCCGTCGATGGGGTTGCTCGTGTCGATGTGCTTCAGGCCGAGGACGTGGCCGACTTCGTGCGCGAGAATTTGCTTCGCTCCGGGGATCGAGGTGTTCGATGAGGAGAGCCCCGCGACGACCGCGTAGCCCGGAGCCGTGCCGCTCTGGGGCCAGCCGATCCCGGCGAGGTCGAAGCTGACGAAAGAGCCCGGGTTGACCTTGCCGACGACGAACACGTGGACGCCGGCCCTCGTGTTCACGCCGAGGATGTACTGGCGCATGAGCGCCGACGCGGTCGCGGTGGGAGTGCCCGGGGAGCCCCAGGGGAGCGAATCGTTCGCGTTGCCCCAGGTGATCTCCGCCTTCTCGAGGCCCGCCGATTGCGCGATGAAGTCCACGCTCGCGAGGCTCGTCTGGACCTTGCAGTCGACGAGCATGTGATCGAAGACGGCGTCGTTCGGGTTTCCGACGGCCAAGTCCAGAATGTTGCGGGTCATGCGCGTGGAGTACTCGCGGTGCCAGAAGCCGCTCCCGGCCGCGGTCGCGATGTTGAGGACCTGCTCGGAGTAATCGTCGAACGCGCCGCGGACGTTGGTCGCCATGGCGGTGCGGCCGCTCGTGCCCGTGAGGCCTCCCATGAACGCGTTGTTCGAGCGACCCGAAGTGTCCGTGAAGACGTGGACGTGGACGGGCACGACGAGCGTCGCCGGGTCGAGCATCCACCGCGCGGACTCCCGGACGACGGTCTTCGTGCCCCAGATCCCGCCGCCTGGCGGAGGATCCTGGATGCGCGTCACCGTGTTGATCGCGACGGGAGTTTCCATCGGCAGGCTGATGTCACCGACGACGAAGGGGAACGTGTAGGGCTTGCCGTCGTTCGGCGCTGGGCGGTGGATGTACTGGACACACAGGGGATCGAAGAGATTGTGGCAACCGGCGGGTAGATAAAGCCATGGCACGGTGGAGCTGCTGAAGGAGGTCGTGAACACCGTCGACGTGCCGCCGGCGGCGTGGGTGAAGTTCCACGAGGCCTGCTGCATGCTGCCGGCGAAGATCGCGTGGTCCGCGGTGATCTCCATCACGGCCTGGCTCGCGTTGACCGGGACGCCGGAGGTGGCCCACACGGTCTGCTCGGAGGTCCCCGCGCTGTTCGGGTCGAACGGGATCTTGTAGGTCCAGTTCTCCGACCACACGAGCGCGGTGCCGCCGAGATCCGGGTTCTCCATATAGACGGGTGTGATCCCGAACTGGTCCGGATTCTTGCTGAACGCCGCATCGGCGTCGCAGCCGGCGGCGAAGAGACCGCAGAGGAGGACACCGGAAACGGGAGCGCGGAGGGGCGATCGGAACATGACGACGCTCATTATCAGCTTTCGATCGTCGATTGGCGGTGCCGCCCCGATCCTGAGGATCTCCTGAGAACTCGAAAGCCGGACGGACATTGACCGCGACGGGACGACCCCGACCCCGTCCCTGACCCGACCCCGTCACTGACCCCGACCCCGTCACTGACCCTATTCGTGGCCTTTTGAGAGGGAGACCCGGACAGGGATTGGTGACCGGGACGGGGATTGGTGACGGCCACGGCGGGAGCGCCGTGGCATCATGGCCTCGTGATCTCCACGCTGTTCTCCGACCCGCATCTCCAGGTCTCGTACGACGACGCTACGGGGCTCGTGCGTTACGTGCGGAGCGCGGTGCCCTATCCGACGCTCGATCTCATTCCTGCTACCGCGCCGGACATTCGAGAGTTCCCGCGGTGCAATTGCGTTTGGGCCAAATTCTCGCCGAATCCGTCGTATCGTTCATGCGGCAAGGTGTTGGCTCGACGCAGGCGCCCCGCGAGGGCACGCCGTGCACGCCACCGCTCGGTT
>JADGPH010000157.1 GCA_017882555.1 Thermoleophilia bacterium | reverse complement strand
TCGCGACCGCCCGTGAGGCCGTTTCCCGGGACCGCTGGGGACGTGCGCTCGTCGTCGACGGCGGGATCCTTATCGGCATCGTCGATCTGGTCGATCTGACGGGCCGTCGGTTCGCCATCTAGCCGAGGGTCTGCCGTGGCCAGGAACCTGTAACACCCGCCGCCGCCTCAGACGCGCCCGCGGCAATCACGTGCCGGGCTCGTGCGGCCAGCGCCGACGTCCAGCGACCCCAAAGCGGAGCTCGACACAATGCGCCACGTGATCCACGATCAGCCACACCGCGGGACGTCCCACTAGTTCGGCATACGCCCCGACGCGCGGTGCACGACATATGCGGCCGCAGCGGCAAACGCATTGGGGCTCCGGATCGCCAGTCGCCCCGCGGGACCGCCGTCGGCGCCGAGCACGACGCGCTCAGACGCGACCAGTCCTTCGGCCCGCGCAAGGGACTCGAAGTCGAGGATGCTGCACGGGTGGATATTCGGCGTCTCGAACCAGCGCTCCGGAGCGAGGCGCGACACCGGCACGCGACCGCGGAACAACAGCCGCAACCGCAACCCGACGTGGCCATAATTCACAAACGAGACGACCCCAGTATCGGCGACGCGCATCATCTCGCGCAGCACCAGCGCCGGCCGTCTGGTGGCCTGCAGGGTTTGCGAGAGCACCACGACGTCGAAGGACCCGTCGGTGAAATCCGGCAATCCCTCGTCGATATCCGCCGCCACAACCGGAATACCCTTGGCGACACACGCATGAAAGGCCTCCGAGGATACCTCGACACCCTGCCCCTGGCAGCCGCGGCGGCGCATCAACTCGTCGAGCAGTGCCCCGTCACCGCAACCGAGATCCAGGACGCGCGATCCGTGCGGCACCATGTCGGCAATAATCCCCAGGTCGAGACGCACTAGCGCACCTCCGCTGGCATTGCCGCCGGCCGGGCTTCTGCGCGGCGCAGGAAGCTCGCCACGGTTCGATGGTATTCGGGGATCACCAGCAAAAACGAATCATGCCCGTGCGGTGAGCTGATCTCTCGGAAACTCACCGGCACACGGTGCGCGGAGAGCACCTGGACGATCTCGCGCGAATGACTCGTGTCAAAGCGCCAGTCGGAATCGAAGCTCACCACCAGAAACGGCGTCGTGAGCCGCTCGAGTTTCGGCCCCGCCTGGCTCATGTCCCCGAAGGCGTCGAAGTAGTCCATCACGCGCGTCAAGTACAGATAGCTGTTGGCGTCGAACCGCCGTAAGAACGCCTCGCCCTGGTGGTGCAAGTAGCTCTCCACCTGAAAGTCGACATCGAATCCAAACCGCGGTGTCGTGCCATTTTGAAACCGGCGTCCGAACTTATTGCGCATGCCCTCTTCGGACAGATAGGTGATGTGCGCCATCATCCGAGCGACCGCAAGACCGGCATCGGGACGTGCCCCGATGCGCTGATAGTCGCCCCCGTGAAAATTCGGATCACGCATGATCGCCTCGCGGGCGACCGCGGAGAACGCGATGTTCTGGGCCGACAGGCGACTCGTCGCGCACACCAGAACCGCAGCAGCCAAATCGTCCGGGAAGTCCATGGCCCAGTGCATGACCTGCATACCGCCGAGCGAACCACCGATCGCCGCACGCAAGCGCGCAATACCCAGGTGGCGCACCAGCGCCCGGTGGACGGCGACCATGTCCCGAATCGTGAACAGCGGGAATCTCAGGCCGTACGGCTCACCCGTCGCGGGGTCGACCGACGACGGCCCGGTCGTCCCCATGCAGCCGCCGAGAACATTGGCACAGATCACAAACAAGCGATCGGTATCGACCGGCTTGCCGGGACCAATGATGTTGTCCCACCACCCGGGACGCTCGGGGTCGTCGTGATAGCCGGCCGCATGCGCATCACCCGTCAGCGCGTGACAGATGAAGACCGCATTGGAGCGATCACCATTCAGATGCCCGTATGTCTCGTACGCGACCTCGACCGGCGCAAGTGTCGCACCGCTCTCGAGCACCAACGGGCTGTCACGCGCAAAAAGCTCGACACGCTGGGTTGCCACGGGGCCGACGGAGCCCCCGGGGTCGGTATGCGAAAGACTACTCACCGTTGCCCACATACTGCCTGGTTCGCGCAACGACCGCGCATGACGTCATGGGCGCCATGCGTGGTCGTTGCCGGCCAAACCTCGGACCAAGCGATCCGATCGACCTACGCGGTCGCCGCTGTGAGTGCCTGGTCGATGTCCGCAAGGATGTCGTCAATGTGCTCGATGCCCACCGAGATGCGGACCATGTCCGCCGTCACGCCGGCCTTCTCGAGTTCCTGCTCGTTGAGCTGTGCGTGCGTCGTGGTGGCCGGGTGAATTGCCAGGGACTTGGCGTCTCCGATGTTGGCGAGATGCGAGATCAAATTCAGGTGGTCGATGAAATTGCGACCCGCCTCCGAGCCGCCCTCGATGCCGAAGGTCAAGATTGCGCCAAAACCACCGGTCAGGATGCGCTTTGCGATCTCGTGATCGGGAGCGCTCGGCAGACCGGGGTACGACACCCAGGTGACTTTCGGATGCGTGGACAGGTGTTTGGCGACGGCCAGCGCGTTGCTCGAGTGGCGCTCGATCCGCAACGGCAGCGTTTCGATGCCTTGGAGGATCAGGAACGCGTTAAACGGCGATAACGCGGCGCCGGTGTTGCGCAGGAGCACGGTCCGGACACGACCGATATATGCCGCCGGACCGAGTGCGTCCGCCCACACCACCCCATGGTAGGAGGGGTCGGGCTTGGTCAGCCCCGGGAACCGGTCGGCGTGGGCGGTCCAGTCGAACTTCCCGGAGTCCACGATGATGCCGCCAATCGACGTCCCGTGTCCACCGATGAACTTGGTCAGCGAGTGCACCGAAATATCGGCGCCGTGGTCGAACACGCGACACAGGATCGGTGTCGCCACCGTGTTGTCGACGATCAGCGGCAGGCCCTTCGCGTGCGCCGCCTCCGACCAGGCATCCAAGTCGACCACGTTCACGCGGGGGTTTGCGACCGACTCCGCGAACACCGCCTTCGTGTTGGCGTCCGAAAGACGCTCGACCTCACCAGGGTCGTTCGGGTCTGCGAATCGGACCTCGACGCCGTACTGCGGCAAGGTGTGCGCGAAAAGATTGTAGGTCCCGCCGTAGAGGGTCGAGATCGCGATGATGTTGTCGCCGGCCCGGGTGATATTGAGCACCGAGTACGTCACCGCAGCCTGGCCGGATGCGCTCACATTTGCCGCGATGCCACCCTCGAGCTGCGTCACCCGCTGCTCGAGCACGTCCCAGGTCGGGTTCATGATCCGGGTGTAGATGTTGCCGGGAGTGCGCAGTGCAAACAGATCCGCCGCGTGATCGGCGTCGTTGAAGGTAAACGACGTCGTCTGGTAGATCGGCACCGCCCGCGCATTCGTGGCGGGGTCCGGAGCCTGCCCGCCGTGCAGGGCGATCGTTTCTGGGTGGTGAGCGCTCAATTCAGTCCTCGTTGGTCGGGCGGCCGGTGCCGTCGGCTCGCGCTTCCCGAAGAGTCGGGAAATGCTGCGGGCGACCTGCCGAATCAGATTTCCGGAATCTTCCGGTGCATTAGACGACAATGTTAATCATTCCAGGCTCGTTGGGCACCCGCGGAGGAGCGGCGCGCATTTCCCATGAATTCCACTGGTATTTGTGGTGAAGCGTATGCGGCCGTGCCAGCGATGTCAACGAATCGGGTATATGCAGGCGGTTTGCACTTCGGACTCACTGCGGGGTCCAATGACGGGGCCGCGCCCACCGCCGGCAATGCCGCCACAGTCGTGACGCACCCGCGACGTCGCATCTTCCGGACCGTCGGCCCTCCTCGATCACACCGTTTCCCCGGCGGTCGCTACACTCTCCCGCATGGAAACCGGTGTCAGCTACACGGACCTTCAACCCAATCCCGACCAACGGTTTGTCCCATTGCGCCGGGAACTGGGCGTGAGCGCGTTCGGTCTCAACCAAATCGTGCTGCAACCCGGCGAGCGTGGGCGAATCCACGCCCACGAGCGACAAGAAGAGGTCTATGTGGTCCTGGAAGGGACGCTGACGTTGATCGTCGAAGGCGAACCTGTCGATCTTCCGCACGGCCGCCTCGCGCGTGTCGCACCGGAGGTGCGCCGGCAATTGGTCAATCTCGGTCCGTCACGCGTCGTGATTATCGCGGCCGGCGGAGCCAGCCCCCACGAAGGTCGCGACGGCAAGAGCTATCGGGACTGGTCGGACACCGTCGCGACGCCACCGCAGGAACTGCCGCTCCCCGAAAACCTTCCCGCCGACCAGCTACGCACCGGGCCCAACTAGCCGCGGCCCACTAGGGACCCGGGGGCGGTGCAACCCCCGCCGACGGCCCGGATGACGACCCGGATACGAGCCCGCCCGGCGCCGGTGACGATGGCGTCGCCGGTGAAGGGGCCCGAGCAGGGGGATGGGGCGATGGCGCCGCGATCGAGTGAGCGGCGATGGTCTGCGTGAGCGCCGGCCGCGGTGGAGGATCCCCAGCAACCGCACGCACGATGATGGACCGGTACTTGAACCGCTTGAGGGCGACCTGTGCCTGGGTCGCCGCGCTGCGC
>JADGPH010000156.1 GCA_017882555.1 Thermoleophilia bacterium | reverse complement strand
CGCTCTCAATGGAGGGGCGCATGACCGTCTGCAACATGTCGATCGAGTGGGGTGCCCGCGCCGGGATGATCGCCCCCGATGACACGACCTTCGCGTATGTCGAGGGCCGTCCGGCAGCGCCGAAGGACTATGCGGCCGCCGTCGCACGGTGGCAGTCCCTGCCGACAGACGCCGACGCCACATTTGATCGTGAAGAGCGGATCGACGCGGCGTCGCTTGCGCCGATGGTGACCTGGGGGACGAACCCCGGTCAGGTCGCGCCGATAACCGGGCGCATTCCGAGACCCGAGGACTTTGCGGACCCGATTGAGCGTGAAGGCACGCAGCGCGCGCTGTCCTACATGGGCCTCAAGGGGGGCGAGGCGCTTGAGGACGTTGCCATTGACACCGTGTTCTTGGGGTCGTGCACCAACGGTCGGATCGAAGACCTGCGCACCGCGGCTCAGGTCATTCAGGGCCGCACGGTGGCCACCGGCCTGCGCGCCCTGGTGGTGCCCGGGTCGATGCAGGTCAAGGCCCAGGCTGAGGCCGAAGGGCTCGACAAGGTCTTCATCGCGGCCGGATTTGAATGGCGGGACGCCGGCTGCTCGATGTGCTTGGGGATGAATCCCGACATCCTGCAGCCGGGCGAGCGCTGTGCCTCAACGAGCAACCGGAACTTTGAAGGTCGTCAGGGCGTCGGGGGACGCACCCACCTGGTCTCGCCCGCGATGGCTGCAGCTGCTGCCATTACCGGTCATCTCGTGGACGTGCGGAGCCTGGATGTCGAATTGGCCAAGGCCTAGGGGGTAACGATGCAGCCGTTTACGAGCGTCACCGGCATTGCGATGCCCCTTGACCGGGCGGACGTGGATACCGACCAGATCATCCCCAAGCAGTTCCTCAAGCGTATTGAGCGGACGGGGTTCGGGGAGTTCTTGTTCTTTGACTGGCGAAAGGCCGATGACTTCCCGCTGAATCGGCCCGAGTACGCGGGCGCCCAAATCCTGATTGCGGAACGCAACTTCGGTTGCGGATCCTCGCGCGAGCACGCGCCGTGGGCGCTCGAGGACTTCGGCTTTCGGGCCGTTATCGCGCCGAGCTTGGCCGACATCTTTCGGACCAACTGCACCAAGATCGGATTGCTTCCGGTGATTCTGAGCGAGAACCAGGTCCGGACCCTGATCGATCAGACCACCGCCGTGCCCGGAGCATCGGTCACGGTCGACCTGACGGCCAACGAGGTCGTGGCGCCGGATGGTCAGCGGTTCGGGTTTGAGATCGAGCCAGATATCCGTGAGCGCCTGCTCCACGGGTGGGATGACATCTCGTTGACCCTTGCGAACGACGAGGTGATTACCGACTACGAACAGACCCGCGAGCGGGAGGGTCCGGTCACGACGATGTTTGCCTAGGCCGCGCACGGGGTGCCGTACCGGACAGATCCCGGGCGGCATCCCGTGCGCGGTGGGGGCTCGGAGCGGACTTCAGGCGCGCCGAGTGTCCGGGGTGAGGCTGGTAGCCTCGCGCGGTCGATTGCAGTCGGACTACAGGTGTCGGAGGTGGGTGTGCGCGAGGTCACGGTTGTGGTGCTCCCAGGCGACGGGATCGGTCCGGAGGTGGTTGCCGAGGCGCTTCGCGCCGTGGAGCTCGTCGCGACGGACGCCGATCTGTCGATTACCTGGCGCGGTGAACTCATGGGCGGCTGCTCGATCGACGCACATGGCACTGCATTGACCGACGAGGTGCTGGCCGCCTGTCAGGCAGCCGACGCGGTGCTCTTGGGTGCCGTCGGTGGACCCAAATGGGACACAACCGACCCCAACAAACCTCGTCCCGAACAGGGATTGTTGGAGTTGCGCGCCGGGATGGAGCTCTTTGCGAACCTGCGTCCGGTCAAGCCCCTTGAAGCGCTGTGGGACGCCAGCCCTTTGCGCCGTGAACGGATTGCTGGAACCGATCTGCTGGTGGTGCGCGAGCTCACCGGGGGCATTTACTTTGGTGCCCGCGGTCGAGAGGGTGACCGGGCGTTCGACACCTGTGAGTACACCCGCGCGGAGATCGAACGCGTCGCTGAGGTCGCGTTCGTGGCCGCGGCCGGTCGCCGGGGCAAGGTGACTTCGGTCGACAAGGCCAATGTGCTCGAGAGCTCCCGACTCTGGCGTGAGGTGGTCACCGAAGTCGGGACGCGTCATCCGCGGATCGAGCTGGATCACATCTTGGTCGACAACGCGGCCATGCAGCTGGTGAACCGCCCGGCAGATTTCGACGTGATCGTCACCGAGAACATGTTCGGGGACATCTTGAGCGACGAGGCCGCCATGATCACCGGCTCAATCGGTCTGTTGCCATCGGCAAGTCTCGGCATCGGGACAGTGGGACTCTATGAACCCGTGCATGGGTCCGCGCCGGATATTGCCGGCAAGGGCTGGGCAAACCCGATGGCGACGGTGTTATCGGCCGCGATGATGTTGCGGTACTCCCTGGGGGCGCCGGAGGCGGCGGGGCGTCTGGAGACGGCGGTGTCGGAGACGCTCAACCAAGGGGCACGCGGCCGCGATCTGGGAGGCAAGCTCGGGACACGCGAGATCGGCGACCGGCTCGTGACGCTGATCGGGCGATAGGCTGTAGCCGAGGGTTCGGACCGGGCTCGTGCTGTCGGCTTCGGGTCACCGGGGCTAGTCTTTGAAAAATCTTTCATCGCGTCGTCGAGAGGCCCGCCAAATGCAGGAAGCCGAAAAGATCTGGATGAACGGCTCGCTCGTGAACTGGGCCGACGCCCAAGTGCACGTGCTGTCCCATGGCCTTCACTATGGATCGTCGGTATTCGAAGGCATTCGG
>JADGPH010000155.1 GCA_017882555.1 Thermoleophilia bacterium | reverse complement strand
TGGCTCGCGCCTGGGTGACCGCCTCGAAGGTCCCGCGCTCGTGGGCGGCGTAGCCCTGCACGGTCGATACAAGGTTGGGGACGAGGTCATGTCGGCGTTTGAGTTCGACGTCGATCTCGGACCACGCTTCCTGGGTCCGGTTGCGCTTCTTTACCAGGCCGTTGTACGCGGCCCACAAGCCGAGGCCGAGGAGCACGACGATCACAACAACGATGATCAGCGCAACCATGGTAGAACGGACCCCCCTCGGAGCTCGTGTCGCGCGAACTCTATCGGCTGTGTCCGTGACAAGCGAGGGACCGGGTGTCCAACCACCTCGACAGATGGAGCCCGACGTTCGTACGACGACGATCTCCAACAGAGCCACGCTGCGTGCTGCGGGACCGTCTCAAGGAGGGTTGCGCGCCAGGGGCCCGACCGGAGGTCGGGCCAGTACATCGGCGAGTCGAGTCGGCTGGGGTCGTAGCTCAGGGCGTCGCCGAGGGCCTTGGCGAGCGCCTCCTTACTGCACCACAAGCTTGTGAGATAGGGGTCCGAATCGGCGAGCGCCCGTGGGCGCGTGCGCTCCCGTGGCGTACAGATCAGGTTTGCGAACGCCGCATCACACCGATCGATGCGTTCCAGGTCGACCCCGACGGGCTCCTGATGCCACGCCACGAGGGCAAACGGATAGCGATAGGACCGCGCGACATGCGGCATGCCGCAGCGGTCCGTCATCGCGCGCGCGCACGCGCGCAAACCTTGCTCGTCGAACCCTGCGGCTCGAGCGTCGAGGAGCCGAACCTCGGGCACCGCATGCAGTGAGGCAACCGGCAGTGCGACGTTGGTCGTCACTCGGCTGTCACCGGCGCACCGTGCCAGCGCGTATGCGCGGGCAATTGCTCACCTCGCATGACAAACGAACGGGCTCCGACGCTGCAGCACTCGCCGAGTGTGGTATCTGGGAGCACGGCGCTGTTGGGGCCGAGCGTCGATCCGGGCCCGAGTGTCGCTGGGCCGGTGCGCATGAGCCGATCATGGAACAGGTGCGTCTCCACACAGGCGCCTCGGTTGACCACGCATCCGTCACCGAGATGGACCAGATCGAACTCCGTCACCGCCAACGTTTCGAACCAGACGTCCCGACCGACCTTGGCACCCATCGCGCGGAGATACATGGGCATCAACGGCGTGCCGAGCGCGGGGCCGAGCAACCAGGCACCCGCGAGTTGCTCCTGGCAGGTGTTGATGAGCTCGTCTCGCCAGATGAACATCGACCACAGCGGGTACTCACCGACACGGTACCGGCCGATCAGCAGCCACTTCAGTGCGATCGTCACCAGGGTTGCTGCGACGCTCGCCGCCAACAACACGAAGGGCGCTGCGGCCGCTACGACCCACACGCTGCCGCTGCTCTGGCCGATCGACATCAATGCCTCGACAATCAGCAGACCGAGCGCCACCGATACGGTCGTTGGGAGTAGGAGCCGCACGAACTCCATCGCGCCGCGAACGAAAAAGAGGCGCCGTTGGGGGTGCGTCGTGCGCTTCGGGTCGGGACGGTCGGCAACCCGTGGGAGCTCAAGCGCCGGCAGTCCGAGCCATGACGTTCCATTGGCGCTGATGGTCGGGGGTGAGGACAGTACGCCGACCAAGCTGTCGTCGCCAACGGTCGTGCCGCTCCGCAGGATCGCACCGTTGCCGAGAAACGTACGGCTGCCCACCTCGATCGGCGTGAGATGCAGCCAGCCGCCGTGCGCCCGTGCGGCCGAGAACACAACGTCGTCGGCCAGGAAGCTGGTCTCAGCGATCGACGCCAGCCTATTCAGCCCAACCGCAGTCGACACCTCGGTGCGATGACCCACACGCACACCGAGCAGGCGCAGCCACGACCTGGTGTACAGACTCGAGTAGAGCGGAAAGAGGACCCCGCGAGTGCCGGCCATCAGCGCTTCGGTAAACCAGAGCGCAAAAGCCACCCCGCCGTCATCCCCATGCCATCCCAGGCGCAGCAGGGGCGCGATGATCCGGACGAGCACCGCGACGAGCAGCGCGTAACTCGCCAGGAACCCGGCCGCGATCACGGGGGCCGCGATCAAGAGCGTGCCGACGGAAACATGTGTGCCCCCGACGGCGCCGAGCATCACCGCAATGAGGATACCCGGTATCGCAGCGACCACTGGAAGGGCGCTAATGAGCCCCAGCCCCAGCACGTACATCGCCTTCCAGACCCGGTGGCCGCGCGACTGAGCCGGCGCCTGGGACGGCCAGGTCTCGCCGGCCGGCCCCACACGCACCGCGGGCGACCCCGACCAGCACTCGCCGGGCGGAACGTGCCCGCTCACCACACTTCCCGGTTCGATCTCCGCGCCGGCGCCGACCTCGGCATCGGGCATCAGCGCCGCCCGCGTACCCACTCGGGCACCGGCGCCGACCCGAATCTCACCGAGCACCAAATCGTCGCCGTCGATCCACCATCCGTGCACATCGACGTCGGCCTCAAGGGTCGCGCCTGCACCAACGCGGAGCAAACCGGTCACCGGGGGGACCGTCCCCAATCGCGCGCCATCTCCGACGTCAGCGCCACAGATCCGCGCGTAGCGAACGGCCAACGGTGTCCCGGCCAGCCGATCCAGATGGCAGATCTCGGCAAGGCGTTCCACGAACCACAGCCGACACGCGAACCACCCACGACGTGGGTAACGCCCGGGCGTGAGCTTCCGCAACAGGACGCGACGGACGACAAGGACGATCATCACGCGACCGGGGGCGCTGGCCAACAAAAGCCATCCGGCGATCAGCCAACCCCAGGCCACGTGTGCCCCGATACCAGTTCCCTGCCAGCGATCGAACGCCAAGAGCCCAACAAGCAGCTGGAGCGCGCCCATGCCGATGAGCACCAGCACGCCAGCGAGTTGCGCGATACCCCACCGCGAATGCCCCGACCGACGCGCCGTCGCGGTCGCCGCATCGGCGGCGCCAATGTGATCCAAGCGCGCTGCGAACCCACCCAGCTGACGGTAGTTGTAGACGTCGGCCACGGCGGCTGCGGGGAAGCGGCCACGGACTACCGATACGAGTTTGGCAGCCGCGACTGAGGTCCCACCCATCTCAAAGAAGTCGTTGTCAAGGGCCGTTGG
>JADGPH010000154.1 GCA_017882555.1 Thermoleophilia bacterium | reverse complement strand
GTGACTCCAGGCGGCAATCTCACCTGGGGGTGCTGCCCGGTCGGCGCAGTCGTTGCACGAACCGCAGCGACTGCTTGGCGAAGAGGAGATCTCGATGTTCGAGAGGTTCACCGAGCGGGCGCGCCAAGTGGTCGTGTTGGCCCAGGAAGAGGCGCGTACCCTTAAGCACAACTACATCGGGACCGAGCACATCCTCCTCGGCCTGCTGCGCGAAGAAGAAGGTCTCGCCGCACGGGTTCTGGAGGGGCTTGAGATCACCGTCGAAGAGGTCCGGGCGCAGGTCATCCGGATCGTGGGATCCGGCGAAGAGGTGACCTCGGGGCAGATCCCGTTTACCCCCCGCGCCAAGAAGGTCCTTGAGCTGGCGCTGCGCGAGGCGCTGTCGCTGGGTCACAACTACATCGGGACCGAGCACATCCTGCTCGGTCTGGTGCGTGAGAACGAGGGCGTCGCGGCGCGGATCTTGGCGGACTTCGACGCCGACTCAGAGAAGATTCGCAACGAGATCATCCGGATGCTCTCGGGCCCTGGTCGGCGCCAGCAGGGGCAATCCGCCGGCGGCACTCCCGCGGATAAGAAGTCGAGCAAGTTGCTGGAGCAGTTCGGTCGCAACCTGACCAAGCTTGCCGCGGACGGCAAGCTGGACCCGGTCGTGGGTCGCCAGAACGAGATCGAACGCGTGATGCAGATTTTGTCGCGCCGGACCAAGAACAACCCGGTGCTCATCGGCGAGCCGGGCGTCGGGAAGACGGCCGTCGTCGAGGGGCTTGCCCAGCGCATCGCGAGCAACCAGGTGCCCGATCTGCTCAAGAACAAGCAGATCTACACCTTGGACCTCGCGGCCTTGGTGGCCGGTTCGAAGTACCGCGGCGAATTCGAGGAGCGCCTCAAGAAGGTGATGAAGGAAATCACCCAGCGCGGCGACATCATCTTGTTCATTGACGAGTTGCACAACCTCGTCGGCGCGGGTGCGGCCGAAGGCGCTATTGACGCGGCCAGCATCCTCAAGCCGGCGCTGGCGCGTGGCGAGCTGCAGACCGTCGGTGCGACAACCCTCGACGAGTACCGAAAGTACCTGGAGCGTGACTCGGCGTTGGAGCGTCGCTTCCAGCAGATCCGGGTGGAGGAGCCCTCCCAGGAGGAGACCGTCCAGATTCTGCGGGGCTTGCGCGATCGCTATGAGGCGCACCACCGCTGCACCATCACCGACGAGGCACTCGAAGCTGCCGCCAACCTGGCGGACCGCTACATCTCCGAGCGCTTCCTGCCGGACAAGGCCATCGATCTCATCGATGAGGCCGGCAGCCGGATGCGCATCCGCACCATGACCTCCCCGCCGTCGTATCGCGAGCTTGAGGACGAGATTGAATCCGTCCGCAAGGAGAAAGAAGCCGCGATCGAGGCCCAAGAGTTCGAAAAGGCCGCAAACCTGCGTGACAAGGAACGGCGTCTCACCAACAAGAAGCGTGAGCTCGAAGACGCGTGGAAGTCCGAGGACGGCGGTCCGCGGCCCGAGATCGGCGAGGAAGAAATCGCCGACATCGTGTCCATGTGGACGGGTATCCCGGTCTTCAAACTCACCGAAGCCGAGTCCCGCAAGCTGCTCCGGATGGAAGAGGAACTCCACAAGCGCGTGATCGGCCAAGAGCCGGCGATCAAGGCGGTCAGCCGAGCGATTCGTCGTGCCCGCGCGGGCATCAAGGACCCCAAGCGCCCTGCCGGAAGCTTCATCTTCCTCGGACCCTCGGGTGTCGGGAAGACCGAGTTGGCACGGACGCTCGCCGAGTTCTTGTTCGGCGACGACCAGTCGCTGATCCAGGTGGACATGTCCGAGTACATGGAAAAGCATGCGGTGAGCCGTCTCGTCGGCTCACCTCCCGGATATGTCGGGTACGACGAGGGCGGCCAGCTCACAGAGCAGGTCCGTCGCAAGCCGTACTCGGTCATCCTTCTGGACGAGGTCGAAAAGGCCCACCCCGAGGTCTTCAACATCTTGCTGCAGATCCTCGAGGACGGTCGCCTGACCGATGCCCAAGGCCGTTCGGTGGACTTCCGCAACGCGATCGTGATCATGACCTCGAACATCGGGGCCGCCACGATTAGCCGCGACACCCCACTGGGTTTCGGGGTGTCCGAGGATGCGGGCCTCAGCTACGACGACATGAAGTCCCGCATCATGAGCGAGCTCAAGCGCGTGTTCCGTCCCGAGCTGATTAACCGGATCGACGAGATCATCGTCTTCCACAAGCTCACCCGCGACGAGATCACGCAGATCGTCGAGCTCTTGCTCGTGCGGCTCAAGGAGCAGATGGCCGAACATGGTCTGGCACTCCAGCTGACCGAAGAGGCCAAGGACCTGCTCGTGGCCGAAGGCTACGACCCCGCGATGGGGGCTCGGCCACTGCGCCGCGCCATCCAGCGCCTCATCGAGGATCGGCTTGCCGATGAGGTCCTCAAGGGGAACCTGCCGGAGGGGACGACGATCGTGGTCGACCGCGATGGTGACCAAATGAAGTTGATTCCGAACCTGCCCGAGGAGCCGACGACCGTCGGTGTCGCGGCTGGCGAGAGCCCAGCCGAGGGGGCGACCTCGGAACCCGCAGAGTCGTAGTCATACCTGCTTGCGGAGGGTCTTCTGCAGACCCTCCGTTGAAGCCCCGGTGAAGAATTTGGTTCGAGCGCGCGCAAAGAGCGTCCACGTCTGCCAGGAATGCGGTTCCACCCATCCGCGGTGGGTGGGACGCTGCAGTGCCTGTGGCGTGTGGGGCTCCGTACAGGAACAGACGCGCCTTGCGAACGTGCCGCGGGATATCGAGCCGCTGGTGCGTCCGGTGCTCCTTGGCGAGCTCGCGTTAGCGCCGATCGCGCGCCTTCCGACCGGCGTCGACGAATTGGATCGCGTCCTCGGCGGTGGGTTGGTCCCGGGTTCGGTGGTGCTGATTGGTGGGGAGCCGGGCATCGGCAAGAGCACCCTGGTGCTGCAAGCGCTGGCCGGGCTGTCGGCGTCGGGAAGAGCGCTGCTGGTGACTGGTGAAGAGTCGCTTGCGCAAGTACATTCGCGCAGCGCGCGGCTGGCCGCCAATACCGACCACGTGGCAATCCTGGCCGAGTCGCAACTCGAGCGGGTCGTGGATGCGATCACCGAGCACGACCCGGCGGTGTGCGCAATCGATTCCATCCAAACGCTGGTGTCGGATGCGGCCGAGGGTACCGTGGGATCGGTTTCGCAGGTCCGTCAGGCCACCGGTGCGCTGATGCGGTTGGCCAAAGAGCGCAACATCGTCATCTTGTTGGTCGGGCAGGTCACCAAGGACGGTGGGCTCGCCGGGCCGCGGATGCTCGAGCACATGGTGGACTGCGTTGTGACCTTTGAGGGTGAGGAGATGCGCGCGCACCGCATCTTACGCGCGACCAAGAACCGCTTTGGCGCGATCAATGAGACCGGTGTGTTGGAGATGCGCGGCGAAGGCCTCGTGTCGGTGTCCGATCCCACCGGACTGTTTCTCGCGGAGGTCGGCGAACGGATCGGATCGTGCATTTTCCCGGTCATCCAAGGCAGTCGCGCCATGCTCGTCGAGGTGCAGGCGCTCGTAGGCGCAACAGAGGTCGTGCCGCCGCGTCGGGTTGCCGTCGGGGTCGATCGCACCCGTCTGGCCCAAGTGATCGCGGTGCTGTCGCGGCACGCGGGCTTCCGGCTTGGAGACCAGGATGTCTTTGTGAGCGTCGCGGGCGGCGCGCGCGCGATCGATCCCGCCGCGGACTTGGCGATGGCCCTGGCGATTGCCAGTGCCCATCGCGGGACACCTCTTGCCGCGGGGTCTGCGGCATTCGGTGAAATTGGCCTTACCGGCGGCGTTCGTCCGACCGGGCACTGGAGTCGTCGCCTCGGCGCGATGAGTGCCCACGGGCTTACGTTGGCGATTGCGCCAGCGATGGTGAGTGAGAGTGCAGAAGAACCACCCGTAGGGTTGGAGATTTCGTCGGTTGGGGATATCACGCAGGCCCTCGCCGTCGCGTGTCCGCGGTGATGCATCGCCGAGGCCGGGGTATCCCACGAGCAGGGGGAACGTGTGTTTGAAGTCGGAGATAAGGTGGTGTACCCACACCACGGCGCCGGAGTGGTCCAGAAGAAGGAGCACAAAGAGGTTCTTGGTCAACGGCGCGAATACCTGACGATCACGATTCTGTATAACGAGATGACCGTCATGGTTCCGGCTGAGAACGCGGAGCGCGCGGGGTTGCGTCGGGTGATCGACGAGAAGACCGTCATCGAGGTCCTTGCGGTCCTCAAAGACGATGGCACGCAGATGCCGAAGAACTGGAACCGTCGCTTCAAGCACAATCGGGACAAGATCAAGACCGGCGATGTCTTCGAACTCGCCGAAGTGGTGCGCAATCTTTCGATTCGCGACCTCGACAAAGGCCTGTCGACCGGTGAGAAGCAGATGTTCGGTCGCGCCAAGAAGATCCTTGCCAGTGAGTTGATGTACGCCTGCGATATGGAAGAGCAAGAGGCTATTGACTTCCTGGAGAACCTCCTGGAGAACATCGGTGACATCCGCAATGAGCCGCGCGTGGCCACCGGAGCAGCGTTGGACGTCGATGACGACGAGGACGCGGAGGTCGTACCGGAATAACGCTCGCGTGACGTATGTGCGGGAGAGATGCGTAGGGCGCGCTACCCTAGGTGATAGGGATGTCGTCGCGGCACATCTGCAGGACCGAATTGCTACACCTCGAGGAGCCGCACCACTCATGAGCTGTCAATCCCAACCACCTGCGCAGGTCTTCGCAGGATGGTGGGTAACTTCGTGCGCCGACCTCGCCGTCGGTCCGGGGCAAGGTCGGTTCACATGATTCTCGTCAGCCGCATCACGTTGGCGTTGCTCGGTGGGTTGGCGGCATACCAGGGCGCTTCCAGTCTGTCGGTGTCCTCGCACTTCGCAACGCCGTATTCGTATGGTATTTGGGCGGCTGGGGTGCTCGTGGGGGCGTTGATCGGATTCCTGCTCGGTGGCGTGGCCGGGCGCTGGTTGCGCGGGCACCTGCGGGCTCTCGAACGCGCCGCCGATCGACGTTCCGCGGCGGAGCTCACGGTTGGGGCGCTCGGTCTGGTGGTTGGCCTGATCGCGGCGGCGCTTGCCGGTATCGCGGTGGCGAGCCTGCCTATCGTTGGTCCGTATCTGTTGCTGCCCGTGGTGTTGTTCGTGGCCTACGTGTTCAGCCGTATCGCCGCGCGGAAGCACGTGGACATCCTGCGGATGGTGGGGGTCCGGTCGCGGCCGGCGCAGACACGCGTGATCGATACGTCGGCGATCATCGACGGGCGCTTGGTCGAGGTGATCCGCACCAGGTTCCTGTCCGGATCGATCGTGGTTCCGGATTTCGTGCTCGACGAGCTGCAGCACGTTGCCGATTCGTCTGACGCGCTCAAGCGCGCGCGCGGGCGGCGCGGCCTGGAGATCGTCGAGGACATGAAGAGGTCCGCCAATGGTGGATTTTCGGTCCGCAGCACCGATCGCAGCGACGGCGATCCCGTCGATAGCCGCCTGGTTCGTTTGGCGCGCGAGATGGGCGCGTCCATCGTGACCACGGACTACAACCTGAACAAGGTGGCGCAAATCCAGGGCGTTGAGGTGCTCAACGTCAACGAGTTGGCCAACGCGCTCAAGCCTGCGGTGCTGCCCGGCGAGCCATTGTCGATTAAGGTGATCCGCGAGGGGCGGGAGTACGACCAAGGGGTGGGCTATCTCGATGACGGCACGATGATCGTGGTCGAAGGGGGTCGGCGCCTGATGGGTCAGCAGGTGCAGGTCGAGGTGACCTCAATCCTCCAGAGCCCCTCTGGAAAGATGATCTTTACGCGGGTCGCTGAGCACGGAGTCTCCGCCTAGGCCACGCGCGGGGCGGCGTGGTGCGGCGCATCACGCGTACTGTCGACTGTGCGGCGTGCCGGTCGTGAACGCTGATCGAAGTGTCGTCGGGGGTTCGTCGGGGTTTGTCTGCTGATCGTTCGGGAGTGTGTGCCGCAATCGTCGTTGCCGCGGGATCGGGCGTGCGGATGGGCGCGGGCTTGCCGAAGGCACTGATGCCGGTGGCGGGACGCGCCCTGGGTGCTTGGTGTCTGGACGCACTCGCGGCATCCGATCGCATCGGGAGCGTTGTCGTCGTGGCGCCTCCTGGCCGCGAGTCTGAGCTGGCCCACGCGCTGGGTCTCGATTCCACGCAGGTGGTCAGGGGGGGCGCTTCGCGTGCCGAATCGGTTGCCTGCGGCCTGGCGACGATCTCCGACGATGCGGAGTTCGTGCTCGTCCACGACGCCGCGCGGCCACTGGTGCATCCCGCGCTGATCGCCGCGGTCATCGACGGAGTCGGCGATGCCGATGGGGCGATCGCTGCAGCGCCGCTCGCCGACACGCCCAAGCGCGTCGGCGAGGATTTGGCCATCCTGGCGACGTTGCCGCGGACCGGATTGTGGCTCGCGCAAACCCCGCAGGTATTCCGATCTCGCGTGTTGGCAGACGCGTTCGCGCACGCGCGGGCGCACGAGCGTCTTGACCTGGCCACCGATTGTGCCTCGATGGTTGAAGAGATCGGCGGGCGCGTGGTTGTGGTCGCGTCTTTGCGGCCCAACCTCAAGGTGACAACACCTGCCGACATCCACATCGCCGAACTCCTGCTGGGCGACACTCACAGGGACACTGTCCGCTAACGTGGGCGAGCGCCGATGCTGACCGACTACCATCTCCACCTGCAGCCCGATGGAGTCTCTGCCCGTATCGAGCAGGCGCCCGAGTGGGAGCGCCTCGGCGGGCATCTCTCGGAGGGCTGGATCGATCGCTACACGTCGCGTGCCCGGGCGCGTGGGGTCAGTGAGATTGCATTCACCGAACACGTGCATCGTTTCGCCGAGGCCCGTGACTGGCATCCGAACCCCTGGTGGCGCGGTGAGGCGACCGAGGATGTCGATGCCTACTGCAGCGCGCTCGAGCGGGCGAAGGTTGCGGGAGCACCGGTATTGATCGGGGTCGAGATGGACTGGCTGCCGGATCGTCAGCCGGAGATCGCGCGCTTTGTGGCGGATCGGCCCTTTGACATCGTGCTGGGGTCGGTGCACTGGCTGGCCGACCACGCCGTAGATCATCCGGATTACCTGGCATGGGACGCACTTGACGCCGACGCCATATGGGAGCGGTATCTGGACGAGCTGGTGGCCGCCGCGCGGTCTGGGCTCTTCGACGTGTTGGCACACATCGACTTGCCCAAGGTCTTCGGTCATGCGCCACCGGCCTCGGCGCGCAAGCGCTGGCCGCAGGTGATCGCCCACCTTGCGGCGACCGGCGTGGTGGTGGAGTGCTCGACGGCGGGCTTGCGCAAACCGGTACGCGAGCTCTATCCCGAGCCGGGTCTGCTGTTTGAGTGCGCGGCCGCGGGGATCCCCGTGACGCTCTCGAGCGACGCCCATCGCCCCGACGATGTCGCCGCCGACTATCCGACCGCGGTCTCCGCGCTAGGCGGGGCGGGCTACACCCACCTGACGCGGTTTGCGGGCCGTGTGGGCACGCAGGTGCCGATCGTGGAGTGGGAATGAGGGTCGGACTCGGCGTCGACGCGCACCGATTTGGGCCGGGTCGCCCGCTGATGCTGGGCACCATTGCGGTTGACCATCCCGCCGGACTGGTGGGTCACAGCGACGGAGACGTCGTTGCACATGCGGTCTGCGATGCGGTTCTTGCCGCCTGCGGATCGCCGGACATCGGCGCGCTGTTTCCGCCCGGCGACCCCATGTGGGCCGGCGTGGCGGGCGCGACGTTGTTGGGACATGTGCGCACGCACGTTGCCACGCACGGGCTGCGCATTGTCAACGCGCACGCGGTGGTGATCTGCGAATCGCCGCGCATCGGTCCCTATCGCGCTGCGATGCAGCAGGGGATGACCGCTGCCCTCGGAGCGCCGGTGACGGTGCACGCGACCACCACCGAAACGATGGGCTTCACCGGGCGCGGCGAGGGAATCGCCTGCCAGGCGGTGGCCCTGGTTGAGCGCAATGACACGGAGGATGCGTGAGTACAACGAGTCCGACGGTCGGCGGCCCGCGTCTCTACAGCACGCTCTCGCGCCGCAGCGAGCCGCTTGAGCCGGGCCCCGATGGGACGGTGCGGATGTATGTGTGCGGCCCGACCGTCTACGGGCCGGTGCACGTCGGAAACGCCCGCCCGTTTGTCGTGTTCTCGGTGCTCAAGCGCTATTTGACTCGTCGAGGCTTTGCGGTGCGCTTTGTCAGCAACGTGACCGACGTCAACGACAAGATCTATGCCGCAGCCGGTCGCGAGGAGGTCCCGTCCGCGGAACTGGCCGCGCGATACCTGGCCGAATATGTCGCCGATACCGATCGCCTGGAGTTGGGCCGTCCCGACCTGGAGCCGACGGTGACCGGCCACATGCCGGAGATCATCGATCTTATCGAGCGGTTGATCACCGTTGATCTGGCGTATCCGAGCCACGGGGACGTCTACTTCCGCGTGAACCGGTTTCCCGGTTACGGGAAGTTATCGGGGCGGCGCTTGGATGAACTGCTGGTAACCGAGCCCGGGGACGCGAAAGAGCACCCCCTGGACTTTGCGCTGTGGAAAGGACATAAACCCGACGAAGACACCTTCTGGGAATCTCCGTGGGGCAACGGGCGCCCGGGATGGCACATCGAATGCTCGGCGATGGCCCAGTCGGCGTTGGGCCCCTCGTTCGAGATTCACGGTGGCGGCATCGATCTGGCCTTTCCGCACCACGAGAACGAGATTGCCCAGAGCGAAGGTGCCAATGGCGTTCCGATGGCCCGGATTTGGGCGCACAACGAGATGCTCGAACTCGGCGGGAAGATGTCGAAGAGCGAGGGCAACATCATCCTGTTGCGTGATGCCCTGGATCGCTGGGGTCGAGACGTGTTGGTGGCGTTCTTCTTGCGCACCCACTATCGCTCGAAGCTGCCGTTCGGCGACCCGGCCCTCGAGGACACCGCTCGCCAAGTCGAGACCATCCGTAACACGATACTTGCCCTCGATCGCGCTGAGTCTGCCCCCGGTACGGGCATCAACCGCGAACTCGCCGACACCCTGGTGGCGGCTCGCAACGACTTCTTCGACGCCCTCGACGACGATTTCCACACCCCGCGCGCCTTTGCTGCCCTCTTTGAGGTCATCCACGCCATTCATCGCGCCGTCGACGGTGCTCGCCCCGGTCTCGCGCAGTTGCAGGCGACCCGTTCGGAGTTCGTCGCGCTGCTCGATGTGCTGGGGCTCGCGAGCTTGGCCGTCAGTCGCCCAGGTGCACCGGTGGAGATCGTGGCGCTCGCGCGTGAGCGCGAGATCGCTCGTGCGGAAGGGGATTTCGCACGCGCCGATGAGCTCCGCGCGGAGATCGAGGCCCGCGGGTATGAGGTGCGCGATACGCCTGAGGGTCCCCAGGTCACGTCCAGGTGAACGACGACGAGATCATCTACGGACGCAATCCGGTGCGTGAGGCGCTCCAAGCCGGGCGGCGCAAGATCGACGAGATCTGGGTGCTTCCACAGCTGACCGACACGGATTGGCTGACCGGCGTGGCGGTCAAGGTGCGTACCAAGGCGGAAATCGGCCAGATGGCCGGCACGGCTGATCACCAGGGAATCGTCGCGTTCACCGAGCCCTACCCCTATGCCACTGAACGAGAGATGCTCGCGGCGCCGGGGCCCATCGTGTGTTTGGATGGCGCACAGGACCCGCGCAACTTCGGGGCCATCTGTCGTGTGGCGGACGCGGCCGGCGCAGTGGGCATCGTGACCGCGCGCCGGGGCTCGCCGGGTGTGACGGCGACGGTCTGCAAGACATCGGCGGGCGCGGTCGAGCACCTGATGGTCTCTCGAGTCAACAGCATTGCGGGTTTCCTGAGCGAGGCGCGAGACGCGGGTCGACTCGTCGTCGGCGCGGATGCCGATGCTCCGACCGACTTTCGTGCGGTCGCGTGGACCTCCGATGTCGTGATCGTCATGGGAAGTGAGGGTGCAGGGCTCCGTCCGAGGGTCGCGGCAGCTTGTGCGCAGATGGTGCACATCCCGATGCGGGGCAATGTGGCCTCGTTGAACCTGTCGGTTGCGTGCGCATTACTGCTGTTTGAGTCGATTCGTGGAGGTATTTCCTTGTGATGATCGCAACTTGCCTTCCAATACGCGCTCCAGTCACATAACATCCGGCCCGGAGGGAAAATCGAACCCTCTACCTCAGGATAAGACTCGTCAGGAGCGCCGTGGCCTTCGCAATCTCAGCAGCCAGAACCCAGGATGGAAGCGTTGGGCGCATCCGCGGTAGCTATGAGCCTCAGACTGAGCATGAGATCACAGACCGTGGATTGATCGAGCGTGCACGCCGAGGCGATGCGGTCGCGATGGACAAGATCGTCGATCGGTACCGCGGCTTTGTGCGACTTCGAGCCAGTTCCTACTTCTTGGCTGGGGGCGAGGGCGAGGACCTCATCCAGGAGGGCTTGATAGGCCTCTATAAGGCGGTCCGTGATTACCGTCCGGATCGCGAGGCGTCATTTCGGTCCTTCGCCGAGCTCTGTGTAACTCGTCAGATCATCACCGCGATCAAGACGGCGGCTCGCAACAAGCACACCCCGCTGAACACGTATGTCTCGTTTAGCCACTCGCGCGCCGGTTCGTCCTCGGATCAAGAGATGTCACTGGCTGAGATCCTGCCCGACGATCCGGCGTGGGATCCCATCAACCAGGCGATCTCGTCCGAAGAACTGCGGTCGTTGATCGGCTGCCTGGGTGAGACGCTCTCGACACTCGAGACTGGCGTGCTGACGATGTACCTCGAGGGCCGTTCATATGAGGAAATCGCCGGCCGGCTCGGTTGCACCCCCAAGACGGTGGATAACGCGTTGCAGCGGGTCAAGCGCAAGGTGATCGTGCACCTGCGCTCTCGTGAGGTCGTCGACATGCGCTGAGCGCTTGGGGTGAGGGTCCCGTCCCCGACTGGACCGCT
>JADGPH010000021.1 GCA_017882555.1 Thermoleophilia bacterium | reverse complement strand
CTGGGCGGCCGACGTCGTCACTCGATCAAGCTCTGCGGTATGCGCCGGTCCTACGGTTCCTGCGCTCGCACCGCCCGAGTCACATCCTCGAGGTCGGCTCGGGCTCATCGGGGCTCGCAGCGTGGTGGCAGGGGCCGGTTGTCGGCGTGGATCTACGTTTCGATGGTGAGTCCCTGCCCAATCTGGTGACGGTCGAGGCAAGTGCGATCGCGTTGCCATTTCCTGACAGATCCTTTGATGCGGTGGTCTGCACGGACGTGCTCGAGCATCTGTCGGCAGACGTTCGCGCTGACGCGTTTGCCGAAATGTTGCGCGTCTCATCCGGGGTGGTCTGGGTCGCATTCCCTTCGGGACCGGATGCTTTGCGCGCTGACCGCGCGGTGGGGGAGCTCTGTCGAATCCTGCGTCGCGAGCCTCCGGGGTGGTTGGAGGACCATCGGGAATTCGGTTTGCCCGAGCGGTCGGATGCTCGCGCGTGGCCGTCGCCCGGTTTTGTCCGGGCCGACCGCTTGTACCTCGCATGGTGGGTGCATCTCTTGTCGGTGGTCGCCGGTGCACTGCCGGGGGCGGGGGCGATTGGGCGGATCGGGCATTGCGACCGCGTCTGTCGGTACCTCGGCGCCCTGCCCGGGAGCGGCTACCGGTTCGAGATGTGGCTGGAGCGCTCCGCCCCCGGCACCGTGGCGTGAGCGTCGCGCGCCGGGATCGGGTGATCGTGAGCGGATTCGCGCCCGATTCACGCGAACGTGGGTGCCGGATCGGAGACAGCAGATGTCCAATCTCGTTGCCCGCAGATGGTGGTCAATAGCCGGATGCTCTATCCGACATGGCCCCGGCCGACTCCGACGCCCCGGGTAAATTGGATGATCCCCGGTTGCACCGGATCGCCAACGGCCAGTGCTTCATCACCAGAGCGTGGTTGAGGCCGCCGAGCAGACCTCCGGCTGTGTGGCGCACTCGTAGACCGCCGCCGCCGACCTCGATCGCGATGCACGCGCCGGTCAGATCCCCAGCTGCTGGTGGAGTCACCACGTGAATTCGAGCCCGGCAGGACGCGATTACGCTGCTGACCGTGCCGTGCCCGCAACCCCGCGCGAGACGACCCTGGGATACCCGGTCGACACACCGATCGTGCGACCCCCGACGTGGTGGCGCTCGGTGTGTGGCAGCGTGGCGGAAGTGGGCCGAGCCATCCACATCTCGCGTGTTGGTATCACCAGCGCTCGCGGTGGACGACCGTCGCCAAGCTACGTCGATCGGGGCGGGTCAAGGGCACGAGCGGCTTGTCGGCGGGGTATCCCAGGGCCAGGAGGTAGGCCAAGAAATGGGTCGAGGGAAGACCAAGCAGGGTGCGGGCGAGATTCTGGTCGGCGACCGCCGCGTGTCCGCTGCCAATTCCGAGGTCGGCGGCAGCGATGGCCATCGCCATTGAGGCTTGGCCGAGGTCATATTGGATCAGGCCCGCTTGGCGATCGTCGGTGGACAACGGCGCTGCGATGGCGATCGTCGCGGCGGAGTGCGCGATGTGCCGAGCCCCTTGCCAGACCCTCGCGAGCTCGATGAGCTGGTCTCGGCCCGTGACAACGATGAATTCCCATGGTTGGGTGTTGCGCGCCGATGGCGCGCGCCGACCCGCGTCGAGAATGCGGTCAAGATCAGCGGTTGCAATCGGTCGGTCACGGTATGTCCGCACGTTGCGGCGAGCGCGAATGGCATCCCACGTTTCCATGAAGGGCTCCTTGAGGTGGCGATCTCTTGGGGAGGGCGGCGTGGTCGAATGAGCGAAGATCCGGTGCTCACCGGCGCACTCCGAGGGCCGTGGTCACGACCCAGCTGACGATGGAGATAATGCTGGCGCTCTCGAGCGCTGCGCGGACACCGCCGGGGACTCTCGAACAGTCGCGGGGGCGATCGATTCTGAGGCGACGCCGTCACCACGGCGTAACATCTGCGCCCGCGTCTTCCGCCCCGATTGCCGATGAGTTGATGCAATTGAGCTGCCTGTGAGGCAATTCTCCGCGCCGCGTGATCTTTGCGCAATTGTCCTGTACACGGTATACCGTCTCACGCGGACTCCAATTTTCGCGAGGAGTACGATTACCGATTAACACCCCATGTGGGGGAAAGAACTGCGCGGAACAGTGGTGACGTCGTTAGGCATGAAGTTCGGCCGAGATGTCCAGAGTTTCCTCGCCGAACAAGGTGGAAGCAGCATGCCGGAAGGCGTCGTAAAATGGTTCAACGCTGACAAGGGTTTCGGGTTCATCACCCCGGCCGATGGCGGCAAGGACCTGTTTGTGCACTTCTCGGAGATCCAGTCCTCGGGCTATCGCAGCCTTGAGGAAGGGCAGCGCGTCTCCTACGAAGCAGGCGAGAGCCCCAAGGGCCCTCAGGCGCAGCAGGTCAGCGTCCTGTAGATCCGGAACTAATCGCTCTGGGGCGGGCGCGTGCCTGCCTCAGAGCGCGGGATCACGAGTTCTGGGCGCCCGGCGCCGCGGTGGGGATCCTCGCGTTGGCACGTCGCCGCCGCGCCCGAGATCAGCCGCCCGGGGCGCATCGGACCGACTAGCGGTCGCGGAAGACGATCCGCCCACGGGTGAGGTCATACGGGCTCAGCTCAACGTGGACGTGATCGCCTGGGTTCACGCGGATACGGAATCGGCGCATCTTGCCGGTCAGGTGGGCGAGCACTTCGTGTGCACCGTCGTTGACCGAGACCCGAAACATCGTGTTCGGGAGTGCCTCTTCGATGATCCCTTCAACCAAGATCAGTTCTTCTTTGGGCTTGCTCAAGGCCGACGCTTGGGTCGGGCCTTTCTTGTATGCCGCGCTGGGGCGGCGGCCCGGCGTCGTCCGTCGTCTTGCCATGCGTCTCCTGGATGTCGTTTTGCACTGCGCCCGCGCAGGGTTGTCGTGCGCGTGTGCTCGACAAACCGGGATGAGGACCCTACAGGTGCACCGTAGCGCGTGTGGGCGACTCGCGCGCACCACCGCGGTGGCGACGACGCGCGGTGTGCGGAATGTGCGGCGCCCAGGTGCTAGACGGATATGCGGTGCGATGGGGGGCCGCCAGAACGTTTGGAGGGTCGCACCATTGGGCGAAGCGCGGGTCCTTGCGTACCATCGGGACATGCGAGTGGGGGTGACCGCGCGGTGCAGCTAGTTCCCGGCGAGGAATTCGGTCAGTACGTCATCGAGGCAGAACTCGGCCGCGGCGGCCAAGCGGTGGTGTATCGGGCGCGCCAGATCGGCACCGACCGAGATGTCGCACTCAAGGTATTCGACCAACTTGGGGACGCCAGTATCCTCGCGCGTTTTCGACGTGAGGCGGTCGCGGCGGCACGGGTCGACGATCCGCGCATCGTGACCGTGTTCGAGTCCGGCGACGTCAACGGTGTGCCGTTCATCGCGATGCGCCTCGTGCCGGGCCCATCACTGGGTGAACTCGTGGCGCGCGTTGGGCCGCTCCCGGCGCGACGGGCCCTGGTCATTCTCGACGACGTCGCTCGTGCGGTGGATGCCGCACATCAGCACGGCCTCGTGCACCGCGACATCAAGCCTGCCAATGTTCTGCTCGACCTTGATGATCGTGCCTATCTGTCGGATTTTGGCGTGGCGCGCCTGGATGACTTGCCCGGACTGACGCGCCGGGGCGATTGGCTGGGCACGGTTGAATACGTTTCGCCGGAACAGGCCGACGGCCACCCGGCGACCGCGGCATCGGACATTTACGCCTTTGGCGTGCTCGCCTTCGAGGTGCTGTGTGGACGCCCGCCGTTCGTGCATCGCCAGGCCAGCGCAGTACTGGTGGCCCACGTGCGCGACGAGCCCCCGCCGGTGCGGTCAGTCAATCCCGATCTTCCCGAGGCGGTCGATGACGCACTGGCGCCGGTGTTGGCGAAGTCACCCGCGGCTCGTCCCGCGAGCGCGCGCGACGTCGTCGATCTGCTGCGTGAGGCCCTGGAGGGGTGGTCGGGCGCCCACCCAGACCAGGCGCACACGCTCGTCGCGGGATCGGGTTCGACGCTCGTGATGGGCAACGAGGGCTCCGATGTTTTGAGGCGGGCACCCGAGGCCGAGGCGCTGACACGGGTACCCGGCGCCGAGGCGGTGACGTGGGTGGCCGGCTCGGATGCCCTGACGCGGATTGGCCCCGCCTCCGAGACCGTCGCCGTGCCAGAGCCTCCATCGCGGGGTCGTGGTCGCCGCCGCAAGTGGGCGGTCGGCGTTGCGTGTGCGGCGCTGCTTGCCGCCGGCGCCGCCGGGGGGTGGGCGATCGGGCACCGCAGCGCGAGCACCGCACGGGCCGATGGATTTCGCACGGGCTATACGCAGGGTATTGCGGTGGGAGAGCACGTCCCGGGGGCCAAGCCGGGCCAATTCCGCATGGTCATGGTGGACTCGCACGGACGCTCGAAGTATGTCGGGAACGCCATCAACTCTGGCGATTGCGTGCGGGTCAACAGCAATGGTTCGGTGGACAACATCTCCGGTTCGTTGTTCGGTCCGTGCGGATTGTTGGGCGGATAACCGGTGGGGCGGGCCTGAGCAGACCTCGGGCGGTTGGCGGGGGTGGCCGCGCTACGCTGCGCGCGTGAGCGAACCCGATCATTATCTGGCCCTTGGCGTTGATCGCGACGCCAGTATTGAGGAGGTCCACGAGGCGTGGCGCTTTGCGGTGCAGGCGTTTCACCCTGACAGGTTTACGGATCCCCGACTTCGTGACAAAGCCGACCACATGGCCCAGCGTGTCAATGCCGCGTGGCAGGTCCTCGGGGATTCTGATCGTCGGGCCCGCTATGACCGCGATCGCGCAGAGAGTCCACCGCGGCGGGAGCCGCGTGAGCGCCAGCTACCGTGCCCGGCGTGCGCGAGTCTGAGCACGATCTCCGACCAGGCGGGGCAGGCGATATCGGTGCGGTGCCCGGCGTGCGCACAGGAATTTACGGCAATTGTCGGGGCGCACCTGTTGGGTCGGCCGAACCTGACAATGCGATTTCTGGCGGGTCGCTATCGCCTGGATCTTGCCGATGCGCGCGGCCGGCACGTGAGTGTGAGTGTACGCAAACTGCCCGCTGAGCTCGCACTCTCCGATGGGGAGACGGTGTCGATCGTGTTCCGTCCAAATGGGCACTCGGTGCGGTACATCGTGGTGCACGGCGCCGTTACCGATATCGGCTGGAAGATCGCATGACACCCACCCCGGTGATCGGCGTGTGCGCGCCCCTCGAGCGGGCGCGTTGGGCCGTCTGGGACATGCCGGCGGCGCTGGTCGCGGCGAACTACCTGGAGGCGGCGTGGGCGGCGGGCGCTCGGACGGTTCTGATCCCGCCGGATCCCGTGCTCGCCAAGGATCCGGGATCGGTGCTTACGCGGATTGACGGCCTCCTGTTGATCGGAGGCGCCGATATCTCCGCGGATCGTTATGGCGCGGTGTCGCACGAACGCAGCGAGCCGCCGCAACCCGACCGCGATGCGGTGGAGATCGCCCTGGTGCGCGACGCGATTACCCGAGGCCTTCCGACGCTCGGCATCTGCCGTGGCCTGCAGATCATCAACGTCGCGCTTGGGGGCACCCTCTGCCAACACCTGCCCGACGAGCTCGGTTCCCGGGCGCATCGGCGGCACATCGGGCAGTTCGAGGGCAACGGGCATGATGTGTCGATCGCGCCACACTCACTGGCGGCGCATGCGATCGGGAGTGAGCTGCACCGTGTCATCTCGCATCACCATCAAGGCGTGCGCGAGCTCGCCGATGGTCTGGTCGCGAGCGGCTGGTCGGAGGACGGCCTGATCGAGGCCGTCGAGCGTCCGGGCGGCTATCTGCTTGGTGTCCAATGGCACCCGGAGGCTGATCCTGCGAGCCCGATCATCAGAAGCTTGGTCGATGCCGCCCGAGCGCGGTTGGAATCACAGGCCCGAGGGGAGAATTTTGCCCCAGATCAACGAGGGGGCACACGTTGATCTGGGGGCGTGGATTTCGGGGATGACCTGGTCGGCAGTGCACTCCACCCCGTCGTCAAGATGAACTATGCCGGGGTGCGATGTGTCCTTCATTGGCCCTGAGGCGAAGATCTGGGCGCGAAAAGTCGACGCACGGCGAAGTGACCCGGGCCTTGGAGCATCACGAGAGCGGTGAGGCCCCGGTGGCCGATCCGCCGTTGCGGAGGGGGGTGCGGGCATGCGGCGGCGCGGTCGCGGGCAACTGGACGACAAATGCGGCGCCACCATGAGTTGCCTCCTCAACATGAACCTCTCCGCCCAGCGCGCGCGCGAGTTGCCGGCAGATCGCCAGTCCAAGCCCGGCACCCGTGCGTCCGTCGGGGGACGCCTGTGCATGAAACGCGGCGAAGATCGCCTCGCGCTGCGCGGTGGGCACGCCAGGGCCCGTGTCTGCGACGGTGACCGAGATGCCACCGCTCGTAGGGGTGTGGGCCTCCAAGGTCACCGTGCCGCCCGCAGGGGTCCAGCGGATCGCATTCTCGAGCAGGTTGTCGATGATCTGGCGGAAACGCTTGGGATCCGTGACCAACGACGTGAGTGGGGAAATCTGTTGCTCGAACTCGACTCGATGGTGATCGGCGACCGCCATCTGGGCGGCCCGCGCCTCGGTGAGGATCTCTCCAGGGTTCACGGTCGTTGGAGCAATCCGAAATTGGTCGGCATCGATGCGTGCCAGATCCAGGAGGTCGCTCACCATGCCCTCCAGCCGTTTGGCCTCGCTCTCTATCGCGCCAAGCGATCGGTCGACCTGGCCAGGCGGGACGATCCCGTCACGCAGGGCCGCAGCGTGTCCACGGATCGCCGTCAGGGGTGTGCGCAGATCGTGGGTGACGTTCATCAAGAAGGCGCGGGCGCGATCGTCCCGCTCCCGGAGTCGACCCACCATGCTGTTGAACGCACGCGCGACGTGATCGAGTTCTTCGGTTCCCGCCGGCGGGACAGAGGCGGTGAGATCGCCCCCGGCGACGCGATCCACGGCAAGTTCCATTTCACGGAGCGGTCGGGTCAGGCGACTCGTGATCAAGAGCGTCAGCGCAAGCGCAGGGACAAAACCGATGACCGCCGCCAGCAACAGGTTCGGCACCACCTCGGACCAACTCGTGCTCACCGCCGATGCCGGTTTCGTCAGGATGATCGCCCCCACCGATTGGCCGGCCACCCTGACCGGCGCGGCGGTTGCAACCGTCGGGGTGGTCGCTCCGGGGGCGCGGAAATCGACGTGTTGATATCCCTGGCTCGCCAAGGCGGACGGGTCGATCTTCACTCCGTCGGCGGCCAGCAGGTTCTCTTGTGGATGCGTTCCACCGGGGCACAACGGGGGCGAGTCGATAAACAGGTGTGCGCCCGGGCCCACGAACGCCTGGAGATCGGCCGGGGTGTAGTTCTGACAGTTTCCGGCGATCGCCTGCTCTTCGGTCTTGGTGCTGATCAGGGCCGCCACGCGCTCGGCCTGCTGATCGAAGCTCGCGCGGCTGGCGCGAGCGGTTTGCGATCGGATGAGGTCGGACGAGACGATCGCAAACACGACCGCCGCCGCCAGGAGCCCGATGATGGCGCCGAGGATTAGGCGACCCCGCAGCGTTGCGTGCGGGCCACTACGTAGAGGCGATGACACTGCATCGGCCGCGTCTATCGCGGCGCGACTACCTTGTACCCCGTTCCCCACACTGTCTCGATCTGGCACGCGTCTCCGAGCTTGCGTCGCAGCTGTCGGATGTGGACATCAATCGTGCGCGAATCGCCGAGGAACGTGTAGCCCCAGACGCGTTCGAGGAGTTGCTCGCGCGTCATCACGATGCCACGATTCTCGACGAGCAAGACCAACAGATCGAACTCCTTCGGCGTCAGGGCGACGGGCTCCCCGTCAACCGAGACCTCCCGACCCCCCAGGGCGACGCGCAGACTCGCGATTGTAAGTACCAGGTCATCGGGGCCGGCAACGTCAATGGGGTCCGGCTCGGAGCGGCGCAGTACGGCATGGACACGTGCGATGAGCTCACGTGGGTTAAACGGCTTCGTGATGTAGTCGTCGGCGCCGAGCTCCAGCCCGACGACCTTGTCGATCGGATCATCGCGGGCGGTGAGCATGATGATGGGCATCCGACCCGCCGAGCGCAGCTGACGCGTGATCTCAAAGCCATCGAGGCCCGGGAGCATCAGGTCGAGGACGACCAGATCCGGTCGTTCCAGTCGGGCGAGCTCCAGCCCATCGTCGCCCCTGTCGGCGATCGTGACGCGAAATCCGTCGGCCTCGAGATACATCTTGGCAAACGAGGCGATGTTCTCTTCGTCCTCGATGATCAGGATGTGATCTGCGAGGTCGGCGGCGTCGGTCATTCGCGTCACCGGGGCCACGATGACATCGCCGTCCGGGTTCTCACCGGGTTGGGCTGTCACGAGGAATGCGCCCCGGAGGTCGCCGGCTGAACCAGGCGGAGCATGGTCTTCGGCCACCTGTAGGGCGTCACGCCGTACGCCGGGGTGTACGAGCCCCTGCCCGAGAACTTGATCGTCGCAGTCCCCGCGACCGTCATCGAAATCGAGGCGCCACGCACGGTGACTTGGATGTTCGCCCCCGTTCCCAGAATGCCGAATTGGGTGCCCGAGGGTGCCGATATCTGCACATTGCGTCCGCGCGGGATCCGCTTTTTCTTGAGGAGGCTGCAGCTTGCCGCTGATGTCGTGGTGCGGATGGTGACCAGCGGATGCGGACCGGTCAGGACGCCCTGAACATAGACCTGACCCGTGATCGTGACCGTTCCGGAGCCGGTGATCGAGACAGACCCGGTGGTGACTGGGGGGCCCGTTGCAGCGATCGCGCCGGTCACCGCACCGATCGCCAGCAGTGTCGACAATGGGAGGGTCCATCGACATCCGCGGATCATTCCCTACGCCTCGGTCGGCATCAACGTGACAGAGCAATCTCCGTGGTGATCACGGAGTCTGAACGATTCTCGGGTGAGTGGCGCAAATTACGGTAATTGTTCGGCCAATGAAGTGTTACCACTGTGTGAATTCTCGCGACAACTCGGTGGGGCCTTAGTCGAGCCGCACGCCTTCTTGCACCGTCACCGAGGGCGTATTGCCACCAATGGACACTCCATCCTGGACCGTCACGCCGGGCTGCTCGCTCGCGGTCGCGGCGGGTGTCGCCGGCGCCTCGCCTTCGGGAATCGGACGCGGACCAGTCCCGAGGTATGCCCAGATGAGCTCGCCGCACTGGGGGCATGTCGGCAGTACCGCACGGTTGTTGATCTGGAACTGGCATGCGACGCAACCGACAACGGCCGCGACGCGTTGCCCGGCGTAGTAGCAGGGCAGACCCAGCCGGCGCTCGGCTTCCAGAGCACCCTGCGCCGGTGTGAGGCCGCGCGGGGGGCCTCCCTGTTGGCCTGGCCCACGTCTGGTACCCCCGGCACTTGGGCTTCCGGGACCCATTCTCTGGGGTGGCAAGCTGCTCATCGGACGATCCTCCCAATCGGACCTGGCTGCGGGACCGGCGCGCCAAGGCGTATCGTAGGCGCGTACGACGCTCAGCCTAGCGCGCTCATTTCCCGTGAGTGTGCCCCACGGCCGATGGCGCCGAGGTTACTTGACCGTGCGTGTCGCTCTCGCCCAACTCAACACGGTTGTCGGTGATCTCACCGGCAACGCTCGCCTCGTCACTGAGGCACTTGCCCATGCCCGCGACGCGGGCGCGCAGTTGACCGTGTTTCCCGAGCTGGTGCTGACCGGGTATCCGCCGGAGGATCTGCTGCTGCGGCCGTCGTTCGCGCGCGATTGCGAGGTTGCCCTGGAACAGATTGCCGCCGAGGTCCGCGAGGGCGCGGCGATCGTCGGCTGCGTCGAATGGGATGAAGACTGCTTTAACTCTGCGGCAATTATCGCCGACGGCCGAGTCCAACAGGTCTACCACAAGCGCTTCTTACCGAACTACGGCGTGTTCGACGAAGCCCGGTATTTCCGGGCCGGGGATGGTCCGCTGGTGGTGGAGCTCTTTGGCCTGCGGATTGGCCTCGCCATCTGCGAGGACATCTGGTACCCGGATCCGGTGGCGAGCGATCTCACCGCGGCGGGAGTCGATCTGATCGCGTGTCTGTCGGCGTCGCCGTGGCATGGCGGGAAGGGCGATGCGCGGGAGCGCATGTTGGCCACCCGTGCCGCCGACTGCAGTGCCGCTCTGGTGTTCTGCAATCAGGTGGGTGGCCAGGATGAGTTGGTCTTCGACGGACGCTCCGCGGTCTTCGACGCCACCGGTACGGTTGTCGCGCGCGCCGCGCAGTTCGCGACCGATCTGGTAATCGCCGACATCGATCCAGGTATTTCGATGCGGCGCCGCCTGCGGGAGCCGCTGGTACGTCGACTTCCACAGCGCGAGGTCGTCCCGCCGATCTCAATCGCAGCCGTGGTGTCGCCGGTGGGTCCGGCGGTCGGTGTCCAACTGCACGTCCCGCTTGGGCCCGAAGCAGAGGTCTGGGCGGGGCTGGTGACGGGGATCGGTGACTACGTCGGCAAGAATGGATTCCCCGGCGTCGTGATCGGGTTGTCGGGTGGCATCGATTCGGCCCTGACCGCGGCGCTCGCGGTTGATGCGCTGGGGCCGTCGTCGGTCACCGGCGTGCGGATGCCATCGGTGTTCACCAGCCAGATGAGCGGCGATGACGCGCAGGCCCTTGCCGAGGCGCTCGGTATTGCGCTGGTCGACTTGCCGATCGCCGACGTCGTCGCGCAATTCGAGGTGGTGTTGGCGCCGGCGTTTGCCGGCCATCCCCGCGACGTCACCGAGGAGAATCTGCAGGCACGCACGCGCGGCACTCTGCTGATGGCGCTGTCGAACAAGACCGGCGCGTTGGTGTTGGCCACCGGCAACAAGAGCGAGATGTCGGTCGGCTACAGCACACTCTACGGCGACATGGTCGGAGGCTTCGCGCCGTTGCGTGACATCTCCAAGACGTGGGTGTACCGCCTGGCCTCATGGCGCAACGAGTCGGCGGGATGCGAGATCATTCCAAACTCCAGCCTCACGCGCCCTCCGACGGCCGAGCTACGCCCCGACCAACTCGATGTTGACAGCCTGCCCCCCTACGACGAACTCGACCCGATCATCGAGGGCTACGTCGAGCACGACCTCGACCCGGAGCAGCTCATCGCGCGCGGCCACGACGCCGAGGTCGTTCGTCGCGTGGTCCGCATGATCGAGCGCGCTGAGTACAAGCGCCGTCAAGGCCCGATCGGGATCAAGGTGACCCCGCGGGCATTCGGCAAGGACCGGCGCATGCCGGTCACCAGCCGGTATATCTGATCCGCGCGGAAGCGCCTCCTTGGACCGCCCAGGCACCCCGCCACTCGTTGCACCAAAGGACCGTCATGCCGCAAGCGCTGTTTGCCCTCTACTACGAGTACGTGCCCGACATCCTCGTGCGGCGCGTGCCCTATCGTGACGCACACCTTGGTTTGCTGCGCGAGTTGCACGACCGGGGGATCGTTGTCATGGCGGGTGCCACCGGGGATCCGGTCGATGGTGGATTGATCATCTTCTGTTCCGAGACCGAGCAGGCGGTTCACGATTTTGTCGCAGCTGATCCGTTCGGGGCCGCCGGTCTTGTGAGGTCGTCTCGTGTGGTGCCCTGGTCGGTCTCGATTCCCTAGGTGACCGCACTCGGGTGGGTCTGTAGCGGGTGGTGGCCGACGGCTACGATGTAGCTATGTCACGTACCGCATTTGTCTTTGACGAGCACATGGCCGATTACGACCTGGGTGACGATCATCCTCTGTCGCCGCTGCGCCGTCTGCTCGCTGTTGATCTGATTCGCGCCTACGGGATGTTGGATCTGCCAGATGTGTCGATCGTGGCGCCTCGGGTTGCCACGGACGCTGAGATTGAGCGCACCCACGCCGCCGCATATGTTGGGGCGGTCAAGCGGATGAGCGCCCAGCCGGTGCTCGCGCAGGGCTGGGACGCCACCCAGTGGGGGCTCGCCGCAGGGGGCGACACTCCCGCGTTTGCCGGCATGCATGACGCCGCAGCGCAGTTGTGCGGCGCCTCGATCACCGCGGCGCTCGAGGTCTGGGAGGGCCGCGCCGACCAGGTGTTCTCGGCAGCCGGTGGGTTGCACCACGCCCTGGCGAATCGCGCGGCGGGGTTCTGTATCTACAACGATCCCGCGGTGGCCATCCATGCGCTGCTCGATGCGGGTGCGGCGCGCGTGGCCTACATCGATGTTGACGTGCATCACGGCGACGGCACGCAGTGGATCTTCTACGAGGACCCGCGGGTCCTGACCTGCTCCGTCCACGAAAGCGGCCGGTATCTGTTCCCGGGAACCGGCGCGCTGTCGGAGCGCGGTATGGGGCCCGGCGTCGGGAAGGCGATCAATATCCCACTCCCGCCGTATACCGGTGATGCACCGTATCTGCGTGCCGTGGAAGAGGTGATCGCGCGGGCGGTCGTCGACTTTGCACCTGACATCATCGTGACCCAAGATGGCGCAGACCCCCATCACAAGGACCCGCTTGCGCATCTGCAGGTGACCATGTCGGCGTTCCCGCGGCTGTATCGGTCGCTGCACCAGCTGGCCCAAGAGACATGCGATGGCCGTTGGGTGGCGCTTGGCGGGGGCGGATACCACACCGATGTCGTGCCGCGGGCATGGGCGATGTTGTTTGCAGAGATGACCGGCACCGCCCTAGACCCTCGTCTGCCAGCGGATTGGCTGGCTGCGGCCGAACAGCGGTCAGGTCAGCGGCTCACGGCGACCTTGTTGGGCGATTCAGAACCCGAAGTGTCTGATGCGGAGCGAGCTCGGGCTGACGCCGAGGCGCACCAGGTCATCGATCAGGCACTGATCCTCGTGTCCTAGACGACGGTGGAGTTTGTCGGTTCAGCGGGCCTCTGGCGCAACGCACACACGCCGATTGCAGCCCATGAGCTGGCCGTCGCCGGATGTGATGCCGCCCAGTACGCGCGCGTTCGCGGCATCGCCCAGCAGGCGGCGCGGCTGGCCCGGGCAGCTCAGCTTTCGCGTGCTTCGCGCGCGCAGTTGCTCTGCGCGGCCTGGCTGCACTGGCTCGGGCCCGGAGCGACGACGGGTGTCAGTGTCCTCGACGGCCCGCGCATGTTGCGTCGGGCGGGCCAAGAGCACCTGGCGCGTATCGTGGCGTGGTCGGGGGGTGCGCGGCAACTGGCGGCGGCGCGCGGGCACGAGACGCTGGCAGCGGAGTTTCCGGTCCCGAGTGGTGACTGCGCGCAGGCGCTGATCTTGCTGGATATCGCCCTGGTCAGCACGGATGCCGCGGGTGCGCCGGCGACCTCCGCAGCCGTGTTGCGCGGGCTTGCGGGGCACGTCGGTCACGCCGATCCTGCCGTTGCGGCCTTCATCGGCTTGGTGGCCGATCTCGCTGATCACCCTGAAGCGCGGGCGTTGCTGGAATCACTCGGGCCGAAGTTCGCGGTAATCGGCGCCTGATCGGCCGCGATGGGCGCCGCGCCCGCCGCCAATGCCCGGGCGTTGACGCGGGCCCGGGATCCTGAACCAGCTAGGCTACCGCGGGTCCGACCGGTTCCCGTGCACTGGGTTGCCCGGTGCTTGTCGTGCGTAGTGATCGTCGTGTTCCTGCCGTCTGACCTCGGATGCACTGCGTGCCGCAACTGAGCCAACAACGGTTCTTCCGCGCCTTGAATCCGGGTCAGCTCGTCGCGCTCGTGTTTGCGATCGCCATTGTGGTTGGAACGCTGGTCCTGGCGCTGCCATTCTCGCACCGGGGCTCCGGGGAGGCGCCCTTGCGGACGGCGCTGTTTACCGCAACGGCCGCGGTGTGTGTCACCAGTCACACGATCGTCAACACGTCGACCTACTGGAGCCCGTTTGGACAGGCCGTGATCCTCGTACTGATTCAGCTCGGCGGCTTCGCGATCATGACCGCAGCGTCGATGATCTTTTTGGTGCTCGGTCGCCGACTCGGCTTGCGCGGGCGCTTGATCAGCCAGCGCGACATGGAAGTCATCAATCTCGATGACGCGCGGCGGGTGTTCGTGGGTCTGGCGGCGTTCACGGTGATGGTGGAGTTTCTGGTCGCCGCCGCGATCTGCTTGCGTCTGTGGCTGGGCCTCGACTACCCGTTCTGGGGGGCGGCCTGGCGGGCGCTGTTTCTCGGCGTATCTGCGTTCAATAACGCCGGTTTTGCGCTCTGGAACGGTAACCTGACCCGGTTCAGCACCGACTGGTGGATTCTGCTGCCGGTCGCGATTGCCGTGATTATCGGCGGGATCGGCTTTCCGATCTGGCTCGACGTGCGACGTCGTCTGCGCCGTCCGAAAACCTGGACGCTGCACACCAAGCTCACCCTGACGACAACCGCGCTGTTGATCCCGCTCGCGGCGCTCGTCATCGGCGCGATGGAGTGGACCAACCCACAGACCCTGCACCCGATGGGCCCGGTCAACCGCATCCTGTCGGCGATCTTCACGTCGATCAATTTTCGTACCGCAGGCTTCGACACCATCTCGGTCGCCCACATGCATGGCCAGACGCGCCTGATCGGCGACATGCTGATGTTCGTTGGGGGTGGCAGTGGATCGACCGCAGGCGGTCTCAAGGTCGCGACCTTTGCCGTGCTGGTGCTGATCGTCATCAGCGAGGTGCGCGGCGGCCAGCCCGCCGAGGCCTTCCGCCGTGCCATCCCGAGCAGGGTGTTGCGTCAAAGCTTCTCGGTGGCGTTTATCGCCGTCAATATCATCGTGTTTGCCACGCTCGCGTTCATGATGTTGACCTCGTTTAATCTCGATCAGTGCTTGTTTGAGGTGGTGTCCTCGTTTGCCAACGTAGGACTCTCGACGGGGATCACCCCCCATCTCGGCGCGGCAGGACAGCTGATCGAGGTCGCGCTCATGTACCTTGGGCGCATTGGTCCACTCACGCTCGCCGTGGCCTTGAGCGTGCATGAGCGTGAGCGCCTGTTCTCGTATCCCGAGGAGCGACCACTCGTTGGCTAATAAAGAGCAAGTTCTCGTCATTGGCCTTGGCCGATTCGGCCAGGCACTCGCCCAAACGATGACTCGTCTGGGCCACGAGGTGCTGGCAATCGATGCCGACGCTGCGGTTGTCCGCAAGTGTTCTGGGGACTTGGCGACCGTCGTGGAGGCTGACGCGACCACCGTCGAGGTTCTGCGCCAGATTGGCGCGGACGACTTCGGCATGGCTGTTGTGGCGATCGGCAATGACATCCAGGCGAGCATCATGGCGACCTATGCCCTCGTGGACTTGGGCGTGCCGATGATCTGGGCCAAGGCGATTACGACCCAGCATGGTGCGATCCTGCAGCGGGTCGGTGCGCACAACGTGATCTTCCCGGAGCGAGATATGGGCGTCCGGGTGGCCCACACGATGTCGGGACGGACCGTCGACTACGTAGAGCTCGACACGGAGTTCGTGCTCATCGAGGCAACGGTGCCAGCCGAGTTCATCAACAAGCGCATCGCCGATACCGGTGTGCGCCAGAAGTACGACATCACGGTGCTGTGTGTCAAACGCCCCGGCGGTAAGTTCACCTACGCCACCCAAGACACGGTCCTCAATGAGCGCGATCTGGTCGTGGTGTTTGGTCCGACCCGGAAGGCAGAAGAGTTTGCTGCGCTGCCGGGACATCGCGCGCCGTTGGGCGACTAAGCATCCACACCCAAGTGCCGTCCGGAGCGTGGGCACGGCTTGCCGGGAGGTGCGGGTCGCCGGCGATCGCGCGCGCGACGACGTCGGCCTTGGCGGGGTCGTCGGCCACCATGATTGTCTGACGAGCGGCCTGCAAGAGCGGCAAACTCATTGACACACGCCAGGGCTGCGGCAATTCGGGCCGGTGCACCGTGACGGCCAGTTGGTCGGTGACCGACAACTCGTCGCCCCCCGGAAAGAGCGATGCGGTGTGCCCGTCGGGCCCGACACCGAGGATGACAAGGTCAATCCTGGGAAACGCGTCGGATCCGAGCACGGCCCGAAGATCGTCCGCTGCCTGGGATGTCGCGCGGTCGGGTGGGAGTTCTCCGGCAATTCGCCGCACGTTGGCGTCCGGGATCGTGATGTGGTCGAGCAGCGTCTCCCGGATCATGTGGTAGTTCGATGCCGGATCATCGGGCGGCACGCAGCGTTCATCCCCAAACAGGACGATCACCCGCGACCAATCGACAGGCATGTGGGCCAGCCGGGCATAGGCCGCACGGGGTGTCGACCCACCCGCCAGCGCGATCGTCACGGTCGTCCCGGGCTGCGCGAGCGCGAGGGCGCGAGCGATTCGTACGGCAACCGCCCCGGCCAGCACCTCGCCGTTGGGGGCCACGATGATCGTCGGTGCACTCATCGCGGGGCGATCTGCTGCGCGTGCCGGAGGGCGCGCTCAAATGGTTCGTCACGGCGCTGCAGCTCCAGCTCACCCGCGAGCAGTTGGGCCCGCGTGGGCTCGGGAAGCGGCATCATTCGGTCGTGAGTGAAGCCGTCGGGCGTGTGTGTGACCACCGCCGCGGCCGCGCGCCCGCTGACGCGGGCGATCTCCAGCCGGCGACCTCCGGGGACTGCCACCTGGATCTCGCAGATGATCGGATCACCCGGTCGGGGCACCGAGTGGAACGCAAGTTGGACGGACTCCCCAACACTGTCGCGCAGCCAACCGGCCAAAAGGAGTGCCCCGAGGCTGGGCGCAACACCCGTATCGGTGATCGTAATCGCGGTGCCGTCGCGCATTTGATCAAGGTGTTCACGGGTTGTGAGCTGATTGAGCAGTTGCCGCCAGGGGGTGAGCGCTGCCCAGGCGAGGTCGGTCACCGCCGGCCCGCGATCGGTCACGGTCCGGCCCAGCGCCTCAACCGCGACGGCGCCACCACCGCGGTCGGCTTCGGCGATCAGGCGATCAGCACGCCTGGCGAGCTCGGTGAACATCGGGTCCGCGTGGTCGGGGACCCCCGGCCACCAGACAAACACGGGGAGGTCGGAGCGCAACAGGGCACGCACCGCGCTGGCCGCGCCGTCGGCTGCCGCCCCGCGGAGCTTGAGATGCAGTAACTCCACTCGGGATGCGGTGTGCGTGCTTCCCATCACCTGCGCGCGGGCCTCCATGTGGGCATCGATGCCGTCGCCGGTTGACTCACGCTCGATGATGATGGCCCGCGAGGGCTGGTGATCGGCAAGCGACTCGATGACCTCCTCGGCGTCCTGCGCGGTGAATGGCTGGGCGGCGACGACCAGGTTCAGTACCGCTGCCATCGCGAGCGGGCCACCATCGGGACCGGTCGGCTGGAGGCCGCGAAGTGCCTGTCCGAGCTCCGCCGCGTTGACAACGTGTCCGTCCCACGCAAGCTCCGGCCGCACGTCGCTCATAGCCGGCGCCACTCGCGTCCGTCACGCCGAATGAGGGCATCCGCTTCGGTTGGCCCCCACGTGCCGGCGGCGTAGTTGGACGCGGCGATCGCCGTGGTTCCCCACCGCTGCAGCAGTTCATCGACGATTTCCCAGCCGCGCTCAACCTCATCCCAGCGGGCAAAGAGGGTCGAATCCCCGAGCAGCGCGTCGAGCAGGAGCCGCTCATACGCCTCGGCGCTGGGCTTCAAGAACGAGCTGCCGTACTGGAAGTCCATGCTCACGTTGCGAATGTCGACCTGAGGTCCGGGGACCTTGGCGGAGAACCGCAGCGACGCGCCCTCATCCGGCTGGATGCGCAGGATCAGCAGGTTCGGTTCGGTCGATTCGACGGCGGTCTGGGCAAACGGGAGATGGGGCGCGGGTTTGAATTGGATCGCGACTTCGGTGGCGCGCCGTGGCATGCGCTTGCCGGTGCGCAGATAGAACGGGGTGCCGGCCCAGCGCCAGTTGTCAACGGTCAGGCGCATCGCCACGAACGTCTCGGTATTCGAATCGGGCGCGACCCCGCGCTCCTCGCGATACCCGGGGACCGGTTGGCCGCCGATGAAGCCTGCCCGGTACTGGCCGCGAACGGCCGCATCATGCGCGTGCTCGGCCGCGATCTCGGGGATCGCGCGCAGCACCTTGACCTTCTCGTCGTGCACGCTGCGGCTATCAAAACGGGCGGGCGGCTCCATAGCGACCAGCGACAAGACCTGGAAGATGTGGTTTTGGACGATATCGCGCAGTGCGCCGCTCTGGTCGTAATAGCCGCCGCGGGTTTCCACTCCGAGGTCCTCAGCGACTGTAATTTGGACATGATCGACGTAACGCCGGTTCCAGATCGGCTCGAAGATCGCGTTGCCGAACCGCAGAACCAAGAGGTTTTGGACCGTCTCTTTGCCAAGATAGTGGTCGATGCGGTAGGTCTGGCGTTCGCCGAACACGGAACCGACGCGCTGGTTGAGGGTGCGGGCGCTGCCGAGATCCTCGCCGAATGGTTTCTCGATCACGATGCGGCTGAACGTGTCGGCCTGTTCGTCGGCGAGCCCCGCGGCACCGAGGCGCTCGGCGATCAGCGCGAAGAACTCCGGGGCGGTCGCCAGGTAGAACAGGCGGTTGCCCGGATTCTCGCCACCTTGGTGGAGCGTGGTCAGCGTGTTGCGCAGTTGCTCGTAGGCCGCCGGGTCATCGAACGTCGCCGGGACGTAGTGCAGGCGCCGGGCAAAGGCCTCCCAGATGTCGGCATCGAGCATGTGGGTCGGGCCGTGTGTTGCCACCGCCTGGCGCATCTCCTCGCGGAACTGATCGTCGTCCCATGCAGTTTGGGAGACGCCCACGACCGTCATTTCCGGTGGCAGCAGTTGCTGGAGTGCCAGGCTGTAGAGCGCCGGCATGAGCTTGCGGTGGGTCAGATCGCCGGATGCACCGAAGATCACCACCGCCGCGGGGGCCGGGGTGCGCGAGAGGCGGGCGCCGAGATCGAAGGCGGTCGCCGGATGACCCATCCCCGCGGGCGCACTCGTCACGACGACGATTTTACGGCGTGGCCTCCGAATTCACGCCGGAGCGCTGCCACAACCTTGGCCGAAAAGCTGGTGTCCTGGCGCGAGCGGAGTCGCTCGAGCAGTGACAGCGTGATGATCGGAGCGGGGACGTTGGTGTCGAGTGCGGCCTGAACCGTCCAGCGTCCCTCTCCCGAGTCCTCGACGTAGTCCGAGAGTGATTCGAGGTGTGGCTCTCGGGCCAGTGCGGACGCGGCGAGGTCCAACAGCCATGAGCGAATCACGGTGCCATGGCGCCACGCGTCGGTGACCGCTGCCAGATCGAGGTTGAATTCGGACGCGCCCAAGATCTCGATGCCCTCGGCATAGGCCTGCATGAGACCGTATTCGATGCCGTTGTGGACCATCTTGACGAAGTGGCCAGCGCCGCTGTCACCGGCGTGCACGAGGCCGCCTTCGGCTGGGGCGAGGTCCTGCAACAACGGCGTGACGTGTCGAAATGCGTCCGCTGGACCGCCCGCCATGAGTCCGAAACCCTCGCGTCGTCCCCAGATGCCGCCGCTGACACCGATGTCGAGAAACGGGAGTCCGCGCGCGTGCGCCTGCTGGGCGTGGCGTTGGGAATCCCGAAAGTTCGAGTTGCCGCCGTCGATGACAATGTCGCCGGGGGCGAGTGTTGCAAAGAGTTCCTCGAGGACGCCGTCGGTGATCGCCCCCGATGGCACCATGACCCAGGCGATCCGTGGCGCTGCCAACGCTGCGACCAACTGTGCGATCCCAAGGGGTCCTTCGGCACCGTCTTGGGCCACCTGCGCACGGGTGGCGGCGGGATCGCAGACGATGACGCGGTGTCCATGATCGGTCAGTCGACCGGTCAGGCCTTGGCCCATTCGGCCGAAGCCGATCATCGCCAACTCCATGGAGCCTCCCTTCGTGGCCGGGTGGCCGTCATCGTGGATGTCGGAGGTACCATGGCACGCGCATCGGTGTCTGAGGAGCCTCTGTGGTTGGCAGGCCGCGGCGTGATCCCGTGCGTGCCGAGCCGCTGGGACGGACGCCTCCGTGCGACGCAACCGGCCGACGGGGCAGCATTCGGCACGTTAGGCCAACTGCTCGGTCGCCGCGGCAACCACCGCGTCGACGGTGATCCCCAAATGCGCCATGACTTGGTCGCCCGGTGCGGAGGCACCGAAGCGGTCGATGGCGATGACCGCCCCATTGAGGCCGGTAAAGCGGTGCCATCCCAGAGACGCGGCAGCCTCGACTGCGACGCGTTGGGTGATGGCCGGCGGCAGCACCTCATGCTGGTATTCGATCGGCTGGGCCAGAAACAGTTCCCAGCTCGGCATGCTGACCACGCGGGCGGCGATGCCCCGATCGGCCAGGACATGCGCCGCCTGCTGGGCGAGTGGCACTTCGCTGCCGGTGGCCATCAGGATGCAGTCATCGCCATCGCTGACCACGTAGGCGCCCCGCGCGAGGTCGGGTGCACGTTCGAGGGTCGGCAGGCCCTGTCGCGACAACACGAGCACCGTCGGCCCCTCGAATCGCTGGAGGGCGAACTGCCAGGCCGCGGAGGCCTCCGTGGCATCCGCGGGGCGGAGTACGACCAGCCCAGGGATCGCGCGCAGGCCGGCCAGGTGCTCGATTGGCTGATGGGTGGGGCCATCCTCACCGAGGCCTACGGAGTCGTGCGTGTAGACAAACACCACCGGGACCCGCATGAGCGAGGCCATGCGGATGGAGTTCTTCATGTAGTCCGAGAACATCAGGAAGGTCGAGCAGACCGGACGGACCCCTCCGTATGCGGCCATGCCGTTGCAGATCGCACCCATCGAGTGTTCGCGAACCCCAAATCGGAGATTCCGGGACTCGAACTGGTCCGGGGCCACATCGCCGGACCCCGCGATCGTCGTGTTCGTAGAGCTCGAAAGGTCGGCGGCGCCCTGAATGAGCTCGGGGACACGGGCGGCAAGGGCGTTTAAGACCTTTCCCGCCGATACCCGCGTCGCGATGGATTCTCCGGGCGGGAAGCTCGGCAGATCCGCACGCCAGTCCTCGGGCAGCTGGTTGCGCAGGCGACGCAGGAAGTCCGCCGCGTGCTCGGGATGCGCTTGGGCATACGCATCGAACCCAGCCTGCCATGTCGCCCGCAGGGCCGCACCACGTGCTTGGAGGTGGCCCGCCCACGCGGCAACCGCATCCGGAATGGCGAACTGGGCATCCTCGGGCCACCCGTACGCACGCTTGGTGGCGGCGACTTCTTCGACCCCGAGTGGCGAGCCGTGCGCCGCGGACGAGTCGTGCTTGTGTGGTGAGCCGAAGCCGATGTGCGTCTTGGTGTCGATCAGGGTCGGCCGTCCGTCGGACGCGGCGGCCTGGGCGAGGACGCGGTCAATTTCCGCGAGGTCGTTGCCATCGGTGACGTGCAGCACCCGCCAGCCCGCCGCGCCAAAGCGCTGAGGGACATCCTCGGTGAACGACAGCGAGGTGGGCCCATCCAGGCTGATGGAGTTGTCGTCGTAGATGCCGATCAGCTTGCCGAGTCG
>JADGPH010000153.1 GCA_017882555.1 Thermoleophilia bacterium | reverse complement strand
GCGGGGCTCAACCCGGTGGACTTGGCGATCGGCGCCGGGCGGTTCTACCTGCCGGTCCCGCCGCCGCCGTATGTCGCAGGGGCAGAGGCGATAGCGACCGTGATCTCGTCGGACCGCTTTGCTCCGGGGACGCGGGTTTGGAGTTTGTCGCCGACCGGTCGGTTTGCGGAACGGTTCGTCGCCCGGGATTCCGACCTTGTACCGGTGCCGGATGGCGTCCCATCGCCCCTTGCGGCCGCCTTGGGGATTGCGGGACTTGCCGGGTGGATGCCGATCACGATGCGCGGCGCAATGGCTGCGGGCGAGCGGGTGCTGGTTCTGGGTGGCTCGGGGATCGTCGGCCAGGTCGCCATTCAGGCGGCACGTGCCGCCGGTGCCAGTTGGATTGTGGCCGCGGCGCGCAGTGCGGCGGGGCGCGAGCGCGCGCTGCGTCTGGGAGCAGATGTCGCCGTGGGACTCGAAGCCGCCGACCTGGGTGCTCCACTTGCCGAGGCCGCAGGAGAGGGAATCGACGTCGTCGTGGATACGCTCTGGGGTGCGCCGGTGGTGGCGAGCATCGCGGTGGTCCGTGCCGGCGCGCGCATTGTTCACGTCGGGACCGCGTCCGGACCGTCGGCGAACGTGGTCGGTGCCCCGCTGCGCGCGAAGCGCATCGACATCCGGGGGTTCGCGGTGTTCAGCGAACCGCCCGCGGATGTGGCGCGTGCCTATCTGGAGGTGTGTCAGGCGGCAGCCGATGGCACGGTCGTTGTCGGCATTGACGAAGTACCGCTCGCCGACGCCGCCGACGCCTGGGCCGCGCAGGCGTCGCAGTCATCTGGCCGCAAGCTCGTCGTGGTCCGGTAAGGCAGCGACCGCGTCCCTGTGACCGCTGCCGATCGATCGTCGCTGCGCGACTGGCGCCAAGTGCGGGTGCGGCTCTCCCCACGTCCGCGGGGGATCCATCTGGTCACCCACGAGCTGTTGGGAGCAATCGACCTCAGCGCCTTTGCGATCGGCATGGTGCACTGTTTCCTGCTCCATACGAGCGCGGCGTTGTCGCTGAATGAGAACGCCAGTCCTGAGGTTCGGACCGATCTGGCCCGATGGCTGGATCGTGTGGCACCCGACGGCGCGGACTATTTTGATCATACCCTCGAAGGCCCCGATGACATGGCGGCGCACGTCAAGTCGTCGCTGCTCGGCGCCGCCGTGACGATTCCCATCTCGCGCGGGCGACCGCTGTTGGGGACCTGGCAAGGCATCTACCTCTGCGAGTTTCGCACGCAGGCGGGGCCCCGCGAGGTCGTGGTCACGGCGTGGGGTGGGTCGGCTGGGGTCGCGGAGTAGTCGCGCCATTATCGATCGGGGGCCATCAGGACGGGTCCACGAGCGGTTCGGTTGCGTAGCGGCGCTCCAGTGCCTGATGGTACGTGAGGTCCACCACCGCAGCGAAGTCGGCGAAATCGATCATCGCGTCACGGTGCCCGCGCATGGTTCGTCGCGGGCAAGGGCCGAAAGAGCCTCCTGAATGGCATGTGTCGCGGCGAAGAGCGATGTGAGCGGCGTCACGATGAGGTCGTAGCCAAGCTCGCACAGTTCCGTCGGGGTCAACAATGGCGTCCGGCCGTCGTCAACCATGTTGGCAACGCGCACCGTCCCGGGCGCGGCCTCGGCAACGGCGCCGAGTGCCTCAATGCTCGTCGGCGTTTCGACGACGATCGCACCGACGCCGACCTCCATCGCCGCCTGGGCCCGCGCGACCACGAACAGATCCACGCCGTCGGACCGCAGGTCGACGATGGCCCGCAACCTCGTGAGCCGTTCGTGGACCTCAACGACGCACTTGCCGGCGAAGTGCCCACACTCTTTTGGCCAGACCTGGTCCTCGAGAAAGCTGCCCGACGCGCCCACGGCCGCGAGTCCGCGCGCCGTACGGATCGCCGAGCGTGCGTTGCCGTAGTCGGTGTCCGCATCGACGACGATCGGCATCTCGGTTGCGGTGCAGGCCTCGTGCGCGGCGTCAGCCATCTTGTTTTGGGTGAGATAGCCAAAATCCGGCGCCGCCACTCGCGCCGCCGAAACGGCGTATCCGGAGACGAAGGCGACCGCAAAGCCCGGCTGCTCGGTGAGTCGGGCGGTGAGTGCGTCGTAGGCGCCGGGCATGTTGACAGTGTGGCCGGCGGCCGACATGTCGCGAAGTCGCTGAGCGGATATGAGGACACTGTGCTTTCGTTGAGCCACGCGAGAGGCGGAGCGTCCGCCCGGTGGCCGCGCCCGGCGAGGACCTGCCGAAGGCCGGGATGGCCACTGCGAGCACCGCGGTCGCCGACGACGGTTGGGGACAGGCGTCATGCGCGCACGGTTGGAGACCCATTGCTACCATCCCGGTATGAAATCCCGGGTCCGATTCACCGTTGCGCTCACGGTCGCGGCTGTGCTGGGCGGGTGCTTGCTCTATTTCAGCATCGGTGGCGCCCTGCAGACCTACGTGTCGCCGGCGCAGCTTCTCAAGAGTCCGCCCGGACAGGTGTATCGGCTGGACGCGATTGTCGCACCCCAGAAGTTGGCGAACCCTCAAGATCAGGCCGACAGTGCGCGGGGGCTGCGGTTCTGGGTGCAGGACAAAGAAGACAAGACGGTTCGCGTGCAAGTTGCCTACACCGGTTTGATCCCAGACGCATTCGCGGCCGGGCGGGAGGTCGTTATTACGGGGACGCGGACCGGCACGACCTTCGTCGCGCAACGCAGCTCGATGATCACGCTGTGTCCGTCGAAATTCGTCAACAAGCCCGACCCGCCCGCGCCCGCCGCCGCAAAGAGCTGAGCCTGTGAGTCTGCTCGGACGTGTGGTGGTGTTGCTGGCGCTTGGATGCGCGGTGTTTGCGATCGCCGCCGCGCTGATGTCGCGCCGACCCGGCCGACGGATCTGGCAGCGCAGTGCCGAACGCGCCGTCTACACCACGTTTGCCCTGATGACCGGGGCCATGTTGGTGATGGTCTATGCGCTGCTGACCGACAACTTTTGGTTTACGAGCGTCGCTGACTACAGCAACTCCACGCTGACGTGGTACTACAAGATCGGCGGTCTGTGGGCCAGCGAGGCCGGATCGCTGCTGCTGTTTGCCTGGATTCTGAGCATGTACGCGGCGCTCGTGACCTGGCTCAACCGCCGTCGCCAGCGGGAGCTGATGCCGATCGTCGACGCGGTCCTGATGACGGTCGTCGGGTTCTTTTGCTTTTTGCTCAGCTTTGCGACGAGCCCCTTTGACACCCTCGCGGTACGACCCGTCCAGGGCGGCGGGCTCAACCCCCTGCTGCAAAACGGCTACATGATGGCGCACCCGCCGATGCTGTATCTCGGCTACGCCGGGCTTGCGATCCCATTCGCGTTTGCGATCGCGGCCCTGTGGACTCGACGCCTGGACACCGAATGGATCAGCCGCATTCGTCGCTGGACGGTGATCGCGTGGATCGTGCTCGCGGTTGGGATCCTGCTTGGGGCGCGGTGGGCGTACGGGGAATTGGGGTGGGGCGGCTACTGGGCCTGGGACCCCGTCGAGAACGCCGCGCTGATGCCGTGGCTGGTGGCGACCGCGTTCCTGCACTCGATCATGGTCCAGGAGCGTCGCGGCATGCTGCGTGTCTGGAACATGGTGCTGGTCATCACGGCCTACAGCCTGACGTTGTTCGGCACCTTCTTGACGCGCTCGGGGGTCGTGTCCTCCATCCACGCCTTCGGGGCGAGCACACTCGGTCCGTACTTCTTGTCGTTCATCATGGTGACCACCGTGGCGTCGTTCGGCCTGTTGATCTCGCGATTGCCTGACCTGCGAAGCGCTCACTCGCTGGAGAGCTTTATCAGCCGGGAGGCGATCTTCCTCTACAACAACCTGCTGTTGATCGGGCTGATGTTTGCCGTGTTCTGGGGAACGATCTTCCCGGTGATCACGCAGATAGTTGAGGGAAAGTCGATCACCGTTGGCACGGGGTATTACAACCAGGTGGCGTTGCCCATCGGGATCGTCCTGTTGGTGCTGACCGGAGTCGGACCGATGATTCCCTGGCGCAAGGCCTCGCTGCGCCAGTTGCTGCGCCGGTTCATCGCGCCGCTGATCGGCGCGGCGATCGCCGCTGTGCTCATCCTCGGCTTCACCGACGTCGGGTCGAGTCGTTGGGCGTCGCTGACCGCGGCTGCGTGTGCTTTTGTGACCATCTGCATCCTTGGTGAGTTCTGGCGCGGGACCCAGGTTCGGCATGCGTTGGGTGGCGTCTCCTGGCCAGGCGCCCTTTATCAGCTTGTGGCGCGCAACCGCCGGCGCTACGGCGGCTATGTCGTCCATCTCGGAATCGTGGTCTTGATCATCGGCCTGACCGGCTCGCAGGCGTTTGCGACCGAGCGGGATATCGCCCTGCGCCCCGGGCAAACCGCGTCCGTGCGGGGGTACACCTTTCTCAATCGGGGTGCGTTCCAGTCCAACGACGCCAACGAACAGCAGGTCGGGGTCAACCTCCTGGAATTCCAGGGTGGCAAGCAGATCGGCACGATGAATCCGAGTATCGGGTTCTTCCCGGCGAGCCAGCAGCGACTCACCGAGATCGCCCTGGACTCGACCCCGCTGCGCGACGTCTACGTCGTGCTGGTGAGCGTGGACCCGTCCGGACTCGCGCGGATTTCCGTTTTTGTTAACCCCCTGGTGAGCTGGGTCTGGTTCGGCGGCGGCATCATGCTGCTGGGCGGGTTGCTGGCGGCCTGGCCGCCGCCGCGCACGCAGCGGAAGAGGCAGGAAGTCGCGGTGCCTGAGGCGGTTCGGACCAGCTGACCACCATGGCCGTTGTGAGTGCGTGTCTGGACGCCCCCCGCCGTCAGGACAGTGCCGGATGACCATCGTGGTCGTGTTCATCTTGCTGGTGGTGTTCTTGCTTGCGGCCAGCGTGATCGCCTGGCCGATTGTGCGTGGCGATCAATTGCCCGACGAAGAGCCTGCGAACGGCGGACAAGATCTGCAACGTCTCGATGATGACCTTGAGCGCACGCTCGAGTCGATCAAGGAGATTGCGTTCGACCATGCATCGGGGCACTTGTCGGACGAGGACTTCTCTGCCTTGGACGCCGACGAGCGAGCCCATGCCATCGAGCTAATGCGTGAGCGAGATGCGATCGACTCGCCTTCCGCGCCCGAGGACCCCGCTGGTGCCTAGCCGGGGGGACTGGGCCGGCCTCGCCGGCGGATCGCGCGGTCGAGTTCCTTGTTGGCGGCCTGTCGCACGTGCCGCCTCCCAGGCGAGGGTAAGTGCCACCTGACCGAGAGCGATTCGTCGCAGCGCGGGGATCGGAGCTCGCAAACAGCCAGTGACCCGGTGCCGTGTCGGCGACGGTGTTCGGTTGGGGGGCCCCCGTGATCCACGAGGTGCATGTGTAGATTGCAAGAGGACACTTGCCCCTCCTGGATCTCACTGGGTGAGAAAATGCGGGGGTGACAGGTTGACCTGCCTCTGGGGTGCTGCGTAGAGTCGCCGGCAGCGTAGGGGTCGAGGTTGAGCCCAACGTGTCGCCGAGTTCGCTGCGGTGACTCCCGACCACCTGGTGTGCGGTCCTTTCGCCAGGCCGATAAGGAGCCGGAACAATTCGACGCAAACGATTACCTTGCATGCTGTCGATCGTCGGATCTCGGCGGGTTTCGGCGGCCGCAGTAGTCTTCGCGCTCATTGGTCTGGCGCCTGCTGTCGCACACGCGGCACCGAGTCTTCACCCAGCATCTGGATCGCCGCGCTCACCTGGTGCACCGTCGACGACGGGCAATCGCGTGGTGCTGCTGGCGGCGAGGACCTCCTCGGCGACCGTGGTCGTGGTCTCGAGCACGAGTACGACGCTGCGGCGCGGCGACTTCGGCAAAGCGGTCCGAGCGCTGCAGCTCAAGCTGCGGGCGCGTGGCCAGCACTACGTGGTGGCAGACGGCTCGTTCGGGTCGATGACCCAACGCGCGGTGAAGGTCGTTCAGCGTGTGCTGCACCTCAAGGCGACCGGCGTCGTCGACGTGGTCTTCTTGCGCCAGATCGGGCTGCGCGTGGTCGTCGTGGCGGTGGCTCCCCGGTCAGCTGCGTCGCAGGCACCACGGCCTCCGGCAGCCACAAAGTATCTGCGTGCCTTCCCGATCGTCGGGACTCCGACACAGCCGTATTCGACAACGACATACCCATACAGCGACGTATTCGGCAAGCCCGGTGCCGAGGGGCAAATCCAGGGGGCAGACCTTCCTGCGGCGAAGGACACCCCGGTCGTCGCGGTGTGCAACGCGACGGTGATCAATATCAACCGCGTGGCCACCGGCTTGGGTGGCATCTGGATCTGGCTGCAGGACGTGACGGGAAACCAGTACTACTACGCGCACCTGAGCACCATCTCCGCGGCGCTCAACGTTGGGTCGCAGGTCCGCACCGGTCAGGAGATCGGTGCCGTAGGCAACACCGGTGACGCCGCGGTCGGCGCACCATACCTCTACCTTGAGGTGCACCCCGGAGGCGCTGCCGCGATCGATCCGTTTTCGGATCTGAACATCCTCGATCCGGCGGGCACCGCGCTTTAGGCGGCCCGCGCGCGGGCGACCGCCCGCACGAGCACCGCGTCGAGCATCGCGGGAGTCAGGCGGCCGGTGAACGTGTTCTGCTGGGAGGGGTGGTAGGCCCCGACCAGCCAGCGCTGCCCGATCCGGACCTCAGCACCGTGGCCGAACCGGGGCTTGGGCCGCTGCGGGTGGCCCAAGGCGGCCAGCGTGCCGAGGACCCCGTCCCATGCGATCGCCCCGAGCGCGACGATTACCCGTGGATCGACGAGGGTGACTTCCCTTTCGAGGAATCGTTGACAGCGGGCCCGTTCATCGGGGGCGGGTCGATTGCCTGGTGGGGCACAGTGCACCGCAGCCGTCATGCGACAGCCAATGAGTGTCAGCCCGTCGTTGCGGTGCGTGGAGTCGGGTTGGCTGGCCAGGCCGGCGCGGTGCATCGCCGTCATCAGCACGTCCGCGCTGCGGTCGCCGGTGAACATGCGTCCGGTGCGGTTGGCGCCATGGGCGGCAGGTGCCAGACCAACGATCAGGATCGGACCGCTGTCGGTGCCAAAGCTCGGCACGGCGCGACCCCAATAGGTCTCATCTGCGAACGCTCGCCGACGCTCCCGAGCGACCTGCTCACGCCACGCCACCAGCCGCGGACAGGCGCGGCAGCGGGCAATTTCGTCGTTGAGTTGTTCGACGGGATTGCCTACGCAAGATGGTCGCACAGGAACCCCCGCGTCTCGGTGAGCACGACCGGATCGTGCTGCAGGCTCTGGTGATGACCGCCGAGGATGATGCGGAGGTGGCGCGGCTGCGGGGTCGATTGGGCCAAGGCGAATGTCGCCGCCCACGGAACCTGCTCATCGCCGGTGGCGTGCCAATAGCCGCGTGCAACCCCATCGCGAGTCGATACCGCACCGGTGAGCGGGAAGAGAGCGGGCCAGTCGGTCCCCAGCCGCTTCGCAAGTGCCTCGGGTCGGGCAGGACAGATCGCCACCACGCAATCGACCCGTCGGCTGCGTGCGGCTGCGGCCAACACGAGGAACCCGCCGAGAGACGATCCGCGCAGGCCGATCTTCGTGTGGCCACGGTCGTGAAGTGCGCCGACCGCGGCAATGACATCGTCGATCGCCCCGGGTCCGAGCGTGCCCGCAGACGCCCCGTGGCCGCGGACATCAAGTGTTAGGGCGGCGAGCCCGGCATCGTGACACAGCACCGCGAAATCGGCGTGATGTTCCTTGCGACTCCCCAAACCCGGCACGATCACGACGGCAGCCGACGGTGCGTCGGTGGGCCAGTAGTGCGCGGCCAGCCGCGTGCCGTCGGCGCTGTGGAGGGTGAGTGAGGTGTCCATGAGGTGTTTCGCGAGCATAGCTCGCGATCTGGTACCGTCCGAAGCGTTCTGATGCTGGCCGCAAATCAGGTCTTGCCCTCTTCGGCGTCGGTTACCCCCGACGGCCACTTGTCGATCGGTGGATGCGACGCCGTCGCGCTCGCCGACGAATTCGGAACCCCGTTGGTCGTCTACGACGAGCAGCACCTGCGCCAGACCGCACGCGACTTCGTCCAGGCCTACGCCGCCGTTGGGCTTGATGCCGAGGTCGTGTACGCAAGCAAGGCCTACTTTGGGCTCGGCGTGCTCCGGTTGCTGCAGCAGGAGGGGCTCTCGGTGGATGTGGCCTCCGGCGGCGAACTGCATGCGGCGCTTGCGGCGGGTTTCGCGCCGGGGCGCATCTACCTGCACGGCAACAACAAGTCACCGCACGAGATCACCGAAGCCCTCGAGGCAGGTGTAGGGACGGTGGTGATCGATGGATTCGATGAGATCGCTGTCATAGAGCGGGCTGCGGCCGCTCGGGGTCGTCGCCAGCGCGTGTTGGTGCGCGTGACCCCAGGCATTGACCCTGCCACGCACGCGGCGATCGCCACCGGTCAGGTCGATTCGAAGTTCGGTTTTTCGCTTGCCGGTGATGCGCAGCGGGGAGTGGCCGCGATCCGTGCCTCGGCGCACCTGGAGTTGGTCGGTTTGCACGCCCACCTCGGATCTCAACTGTTCGACCTGTCGGTTTTCGCGCCGACCGCCGAGGTCCTTGCCGAGTTCGCGCGGGAGGTCGGCGCCGACGACATCGGCGTGGTGGACCTCGGCGGGGGGCTCGGGGTTGCCTATACGCGGGACCACGAGCCGCCGAGCATCGCCACGTTTGCCCAGGCTCAAGCAGATGCGCTGCGATCGGCCTTTACCGCGCGTGGCCTCAGGGTGCCGAGGTTGTTGTGTGAGCCCGGGCGATCGATGGTCGGTCGCTCCGGCGTGACCCTCTATCGCGTGGGCGGGATCAAGCCGATTCCCGGCGTGCGGACCTACGCATCGGTGGATGGCGGGATGAGCGACCTACTGCGGCCGATGCTCTACGGCGCGGTCTACGAACCCGTGCTTGCGAACCGTGCGTCGGCCGATCCCGATCGCACCTATCGTGTGGTCGGCAAGCATTGCGAGAGCGGCGACATCTTGGTCGCGGAGGCCCATCTTCCCGAACTCGCGGTCGGCGATGTCGTCTGCCTGCCGGCGACCGGTGCCTATGGGGTGGCGATGGCCTCGAACTACAACGGTCAGCCACGGCCGGCGGTGGTGTTCGTGGCCGACGGTCGGGCTCGCCTGGTGACGCGCCGTGAGACGTACGCCGATATCCTCGGTCGTGACCTTGCCTAATTCCTCTGCCATCGATGGATCGCCCGACCGTCCGGTGCGTATTGGCCTGCTGGGATGCGGGACCGTCGGCCAGGCTTTTGTTCGGACGATTTCCGGCCAGGGCGAAACCATCGCTCGGGCGTCCGGACGACGCTTGGAGATTGGTCCGATCTTGGTGCGCGATACGTCGAAACCACGCGACGGGATCGATCTGCGGCAGCTGACCACGGACCCCCAGGATGTGCTCCGAGATCCGACCGTCGACCTGATCGTGGAGGTGATGGGCGGCGTTGAGCCGACCGGAACGTATCTGCGCCAGGCGCTTCAGGCGGGGCTTCCGGTCGTGACCGCCAACAAGCAGCTGCTCTCGCGTCACGGGGCAGAGCTCTTGGCGCTTGCCCAGAGCTCGGGCACCGAGTTGCGGTTCGAGGCGTCAGCCTGCGCGGGGATTCCGGTGATCAAAGTACTTCGGGAGTCGCTGCTCGCTGCGGAAATCTTTGCGGTCACCGGCATCGTCAACGGCACGACCAACTACATTCTCTCGGAGATGTCGCGCGGTGGAATGAGCTACGCGGATGCGCTGGCGCAGGCCCAGGCGTTGGGCTACGCCGAAGCAGATCCGAGCGAGGATGTGGGCGGGGCCGATGCGGCCGCCAAGATGGCCATCTTGGCGTCAATCGCGTTCCACACCAACGTGCACTTTGATGACGTCCCGTTTGAGGGCATCGACGGGCTGCACGGCGAGGACTTCGACCTTGCCAAAGATCTGGGATTCGTGATCAAGCTGCTGGGAGTCGCGCGCTTGGTCGACGGTGGGATCAGCGTCCGCGTGCACCCCGCGCTCGTGCCCGAGAGTCATCGGCTCGCTGCGGTCAGAGGTGCGGACAACGCCGTCCTGCTGGAGTCGGGAACCGTTCGGCAGATCATGCTCGTCGGACCTGGCGCGGGCGGTACCGAGACGGCTTCGGCCGTGCTCGCCGATGTCTTGTCGATCCTCGGGACCGCACAGGGCAGTTTTCTACAGAATGCGCTGGCGGACGCTGGACGACCATTGTTGAGTCCGGATCAGACCGAATCGGCCTTCTATGTGCGCCTGCGCGTCGTCGATCGCCCGGGCGTTTTGGCACGGATCGCGACGGTGTTTGCCAACTCCGGCCTGTCGATTCGCAGCGTGATCCAGCGCGGCGAAGGTGATGGAGCTCGCTTGGTGTTGGTAACCCACATGGGGTCCGAGGCGCGCATGAACGCGGCGCTGGACGCGATGCGCGATATGGAGGAAGTGCGTGGCGAGCCGGTGTTGTTGCGACTTCTCGCCGAGGAGGGCGCGTGAGCCTACCCCCAGCCTTGATCGTGCGGTATCGCGCATTTCTTGCGGTCACCGACGCGACGCCGGTCATCAGCCTGGGCGAAGGCGCCACGCCGCTGGTTGCCCTTGAGCGGTTGGGCGCGCGGTTCGGGGTGCGGGTATTTGCCAAGTTCGAAGGGATGAACCCCACGGGGAGTTTCAAGGATCGCGGCATGACGATGGCCGTGAGCAAGGCGGTCGAGCGTGGTGCCCAAGCGGTGATTTGCGCCAGCACAGGCAACACCTCGGCGTCGGCGGCGGCCTATGCGGCCCGGGCGGGCATTCTCGCCGCGGTCGTGATTCCCGAGGGCAAGATTGCCTCGGGCAAGCTGGCCCAAGCGATCGTGCACGGCGCACGCGTGATCTCGATCGACGGCAACTTTGACCAGGCACTTGAGGTTGTTCGCGGGCTTGCCGAGGTGTCTGACATCGAACTGGTCAACTCGGTCAATCCGCACCGGATCGCGGGCCAGATGACCGGGGCATTTGAGATTTGCGACGATCTCGGCCAGGCCCCTGACGTGCTGTGCATCCCTGTGGGCAACGCCGGAAATATCACCGCCTACTGGGCGGGATTCCAGGCCTATCACCGTGCGGGCCGCGTGTCGAGCGTTCCGCGGATGATGGGGTTTCAGGCAGCCGGTGCTGCTCCGTTGGTGCTCGGTCACACCATCGATCACCCCGAGACGGTCGCCACCGCCATCCGGATCGGCAACCCCGCGAGCGGCCCGCAGGCGCTCGCAGCGATCGCCGACTCGCACGGCTCGATCGCGTCGGTCACCGACGCCCAGATTCTCGCTGCGTATCGGCTGGTCGCGACCACGGAAGGCATCTTCTGCGAGCCGGCGTCGGCCGCGTCGCTGGCAGGATTCATGATGCGGGCCGAAGCCGGCGAGTTCACCGATGGCCAGACCGTTGTCTGCGTCCTGACCGGTCATGGCCTGAAAGATCCCGACATTGCGGTTGCGAATGCGTCTCCGGTGATACGGATTCCGTCGACGGTGGCGGACCTCGAACGCGCGGTGTTTGATGGCTGAGTCCTTGGTTGTCAGCGCCCCGGCAACCTCGGCGAATCTCGGCCCAGGGTTCGACGTGCTGGCGGCGGCGCTCGACCTCACGAATGCGGTGGTGATCACGCGTCGTCGGGGGCCGCTCGTTGTCCGGGTAATCGGGGAAGGCGCGGGCGACCTTCCCGAGGACGCGTCGAACCTGATCTGTCGGGCGCTGCTCGAGGGTCTTGAGTCGTTGGACGATCTTGAGATCGAATGTCGCAACCGGATTCCGCTCGGTCGGGGGTTGGGATCGTCGGCAGCGACGGTGTGTGCGGGCCTGGTGGCCGCCAACGCCCTTGGCGGCCTGCGGTGGAGTCCCGCCGAGTTGCTGGCACGTGCTGCACGCGCCGAGGGCCACGCCGACAATGCGGCCGCGTGTCTGACCGGCGGCATCGTCGCCGTTGGGGCGGGCCACACGACGATTCGCTTAGAGGTGCCGCGGTCGCTCGCATTTCTCGCCGCAATCCCGGGCGAGAAAGTGTCAACGGCCGACGCCCGCCAAGCGTTGCCCACCGAGATTCCCCGAAGCGATGCCACTGCGACGCTGGCAAACGGCATTCGCCTGGTGCTGGCGCTGACCCAGGGGCAGCTGGATGATCTGCCCGCGGTCCTCGAGGACTGGATCCACGAGCCGTACCGTGGACCGCTCGTGCCCGGACTGTCGGCGCAGCGTGGCCTGGTGGGCACCCACGGGTGCTTGGGCGTGACGATCTCCGGATCGGGCCCAACCACCCTGATGTGGTGTCGGGAAGAGGACTTCGCGGACCTTGAGGCGGCGGCGACCGGTGTGCTTGCCGACGTGGGATGCCAAACGCGCCTGCAGCCGGTGAGAATCGCTCAGACTGGCGTACGGGCGCGTTGGACCACACCGGGGGATGCGCCTCGCCTGGAGCGCTCGATCGGTTGAGCCGCGCGGACCCCGTTCCGTCAGACCCCTTGATGGGGCTGGCACCCGGCGCCCGCCACTGGCACCACGCCACGGGAAGCCTCGATTGCTCGCGGGGCCATGTGGTGGGGATCGTCAACGCGACCCCTGACTCGTTTACCGACGAGGGGCGTCATTTCGGCACGGCGGCCTCGGTGGCTCATGGGCTGGACCTTGCCCGCCAGGGCGCGAGCGTGATCGAAGTCGGTGGGGAATCTCTGCGATTCTCGGCCCGGACCGAGGTTTCTGAAGAAATCGCGCGCGTGGTCCCGGTGATTCGCGAACTCGTTGACGCGATCCGACAGCCGATTGCGATCGACACCTTCAACCCGGCAGTTGCCGATGCGGCGATCGCCGCGGGCGCGTCGATCTTGAATGACCCCACGGGCTTGCGGGACCCCGACATGCTGCGCGTCGCGGCGGCAAGCCATGTCGGGATCGTGCTGACCCATTTCTTTGGGGACCCCAAGGTCCGTCCGATGAGCTTCCCCCATGTGGATGTCCCGGGGGCGGTAATCGAATGGGCCCAGGGCACGCTGGAGCGCACCGATGACGCGGCAATTGCGCGGGCGCGGATTGTGATCGACCCCGGGGTGGGCTTGGGCAAATCCCCCGAGCAGGACTTGGACCTGTTGCATCGCCTCCATGAGTTGAGCGTGCTTGGGCGACCGATCTTCGTGCCGATCTCCAACAAGAAGGTGCTCGGGGCGGTCACCGGAAGGGTGGCGAACGAGCGCTTGGCGCCCAACGCCGCCGCGGTGGTGTGGTGTCGGCTTCGAGGCGCGAGCCTCTTTCGTGTCCACGATGTAGGCTTCTTGCGGGATGTGCTGACCATGACCGAAGCACTAATCTCAGGCGCACCCGAGCGGTGGCACGGGGTCATCAAGTAGCATCCTGCCCGCGGGAATGGCACCCGCGTGGGTCGCCTGGTGTCGGGTGTCCCCTCGGTGCTGCCCCCGGAGACCAAACGCCTTCGGGCTGCGGTGATAGATGTGATCTCCAGGTGGGTATGGTGGGGATGATCCGACGAGTGACCTGGCCGCCGAACGACAAGCGAAGGACCTGCCGTGAAGCTCTTTATCGACAGCGCGGACCTGCACGAGATCGAAACCCTGGCAGCGTGGGGCGTGCTCAAGGGGGTGACCACGAACCCGAGCCTGCTCAATCAGGTCGAGGGCGATGAGATCAGTATCTATCGGCGCATTTGCGAGCTCGTCGATGGACCGATCTCTGCCGAGGTCGTTGCTCAGGACCGGCACGAGATGGTGTCCGAAGGACGCCGGTTGGCGGCAATCCACCCGAATATCGTGGTGAAGATCCCCACGAGCGCCGAAGGCCTGCGGGCCACCTCGACGCTTGCGTCCGATGGTATCTCGGTCAACATGACGCTGTGTTTCACTGCGCCGCAGGCGCTGCTGGCGGCCTCCGCGGGCGCGCGGTACGTGTCGCCGTTTGTTGGTCGCTACGACGACATCGGCAACAACGGGGTTGACGCTCTTCGAGAGATTGTTGATGCGCTGTTGGGGTTCGACTCCGAGGTCGAGGTGCTCGCGGCGTCGATCCGGAATCCCATTCATGTGATTGAGGCTGCCAAAATGGGTGCCGACATCGCCACCATCCCACCGAAAGTCTTCTATCAAATGCTTGAACACCCGCTCACCAGTGCCGGCCTTGAGAAATTCAACGCTGACGCCGCTGCCCGGCGGACGCGGCAGGCAGGCTGATCACGATGACCAATCCATCCGTTGCGGACCCAACGGTCCCCGCCGTCGACTTTCTGAAGGTCACCGAGCAGGCGGCGCTCGCGTCGGGTCGTTGGCTGGGCCGGGGCGACAATCACGCCGCCGATGGCGCCGCCGTCGACGCGATGCGCGAGGAGTTCGGCAAGCTGGCGATCAGCGGCACCGTCGTGATCGGTGAGGGTGAGAAGGACGAAGCCCCGGAACTGTACGTCGGTGAACTGCTGGGGGTCGGTGGCATGCCGTGTGAGATTGCGGTGGACCCGCTGGAAGGCACCGATCTCGTGGCCCGAGGCGACAGCGGTGCGATTTCCATCTGCGTCGTGGGCGCTCCCGGCGGCATCATGTCGGCTCCCGACATGTACATGCGCAAGATCTGCGTCGGACCGAGCGCGAAGGGGCGGATCGATATCGATGCCCCGATGTCCGACACCCTCGAGGTGCTGGCCCGGTGCTACCAGCGCCGGATCCGTGACTTGACGGTAGTGGTGCTGGATCGCCCACGGCACGAGAAGCTCATCGAAGAGATCCGGGCCGCTGGAGCGCGGATTCGCCTGATTCCCGATGGCGATATCACCGCGAGTATGTCGGTCGGCGTCCGCGGTACCGGGGACCACCTGTACGTCGGTATCGGTGGATCCACCGAAGGCGTCATCACTGCTGCCGCGTTGGAGTGCCTTGGAGGCGAGATTCAAGCCAAAATGTGGCCCCGCACAGATGAGGAAGCGGCAAAGTTGGCGGACTTCGGGATCACCGACCTCGACACGAGGTTTGGTATCGCGGAACTGGCGCCGAAGCCGTATTACGTCATCGCAACCGGGGTAACCGATGGCAGCCTGCTCGAGGGCGTACGCTATTTCACAGACGGCGCGCGGACACATTCAATCGTGATGGATTTACTCGGTAACACCGTCCAGTTCATCGACACCGTGCACCTGTTCAGCCGGACAATCATTCGGGAGATCCGCCTCTAGGGGGC